>CAIYYE010000292.1 GCA_903930395.1 uncultured beta proteobacterium | reverse complement strand
GAAGCCATCGAAGCCGCCATCAAGGATGTCGAGGATGTGCTGCGCGACGGCGACAAGGAAACCATCACCGCCAAGACCGAAGCCCTGTCGGCTGCCGCCCAGAAGCTCGGCGAAAAGATGTACGCCCAGCAACAGGCTGAAGGCGCTGCCGCCGGTGCGGCCGGCCAGCAGCAGGCCGGTGGCGAGAAGACCGTTGAAGGCGATGTCGTCGATGCCGAATTCACCGAAGTGAACAAGGACAAGAAGTAAGTTCTGAGGCAATAGCCCGGCGCCGAGCCTACCGGATAAACCGGCGGCGCTCGGCGCCTTTGTCACTTGACGGGTAGAAGAAATGTCAAAACGCGATTTTTACGAAATCCTTGGCGTCAATCGCGACGCCAGCGATGAAGAAATAAAGAAGGCCTACCGCAAGCTGGCCATGAAACATCACCCCGACCGCAATCCGGACAATCCGGCGGCCGAGGAGAAGTTCAAGGAAGCCAAGGAAGCCTACGAAATCCTGTCGTATGCACAGAAGCGCTCGGCCTACGACCAGTACGGCCACGCCGGACTTGACCAGCAGGCTGGCATGGGCGGTGGTGGCGGCTTTGCCGATGCCTTCGGCGGTATCTTCGACGAAATTTTCGGTGGCCGCGGTGGCGGTGGCGGCGGTGGTCGCTCCAACATTTATCGTGGTGCCGACCTCCGCTACAACCTCGAAATCACGCTGGAACAGGCGGCCCACGGCACGGAAACCAAGATCCGCATTCCGACCATGGAAGTCTGCGACCCGTGCAAGGGCTCGGGCGCCAAGGCCGGCACCCAGCCGAAGACCTGCCCGACCTGCGGCGGCTCCGGCCAGGTCCGCCTGCAACAGGGCTTCTTCTCGATCCAGCAGACCTGTCACAAGTGCCACGGCACCGGCCGTTTCATCGCCGAACCGTGCAAGAGCTGTGACGGCGCCGGTCGTATCAAGCAGCACAAGACCCTGGCCGTCAAGATTCCGGCTGGCGTCGACGAGGGTGATCGCATCAGGCTGTCCGGCGAAGGCGAGCATGGCGTCAATGGCGGCCCGCCGGGCGACCTCTACGTGCAGATCCACCTCAAGCAACACACCGTATTCACGCGCGACCACAACGACCTGCATTGCGAAATGCCGATCTCTTTCACCGCCGCCGCCCTCGGTGGCGAAATTGAAATCCCGACGCTGGACGGCGCCGCGGCCATCAAGATTCCGGCCGAAACCCAGTCCGGACGCGTCTTCCGCCTGCGCGGCAAGGGCATCAAGGGCGTCCGCAGCCACACCCACGGCGACCTGATGTGCCATGTCGTGGTCGAAACACCGGTCAACCTGACGGATCGCCAGAAGGAACTGCTGCGCGAACTGGAAGAATCCAGCCGCGACAACAACGCCAAGCACAACCCGCGCTCCAAGTCCTGGATGGACAAGGTCAAGGACTTCTTTGCGGAGTGATTACTTGACCTTGCAGCGCAGGCTAACTTGCTTGCAAGTTAAGAGGCGAAGCCTCGGCCGAAGCTACAAGGTCAAGGACTTCTTCGCCGAGTGATTGCGTAAAATCGGCAAGGCCCCGATCTTCCGGAAAGTTTCCGGGACATCGGGGCTTCTTTTTGTCTACCTTCCGGGTTGGCGGCAAGCAAGCGGAATAAAACACCGATAGGCCGAATCGCCCTGTTCCCGGTAATATCCTTGGCTGTTAGAATCATTCGATCAAATCAAGGGCGGAGACAAACGATGCAAGTCCTCAAGAGACTGGCCACCATTGGCGCAATTGCCTTTTCCACGCTGTGCTGGGCAGATCCGGGAGTCACTGACACGACGATCACGCTTGGCATGTCGGCCCCCTTCTCGGGCCCGAACGGTGCCTATGGCCTGGACATGCGGCAAACCATCGGCGCCTATTTCGAGCAGGTCAACAAGGCTGGTGGCATCAACGGTCGCCGGCTCGAACTGATTGCCCTCGACGACGGCTACGAAACCGAGCGGACCGTCGCCAATACCAAGGCCCTGATCAAGGAGAAGAACGTCTTCGCCTTACTCGCCTATTACGGCTCCAGCCCGACCACCGAAGCCATGAACACCGTTTTTGGCCCGGCCCGTGTGCCCCTTGTCGGCACCATTTCCGGCGCCGCCACCCTGCGTGAGCCAATCAGCAGCAATGCGAATACTCGCTACATGTTCAACGTCCGGGCCAGCTACGCCGACGAAGCCGAAGTCATCGTCAACCAGATGCTCTCGCTCGGCCTGAAGAACATTGCCGTGCTCTACCAGAACGACGGTTTCGGCAAATCCGGACTGGAAGGTGTCACCGCCGCGCTGAAGAAGAGCAACCTTGCCCCATCCGCTGTCGGCACCGTCGAACGCAACTCGCTCGACGTCACGGCAGCCGTCGATGCAATTTCCAAGGCCAAGCCGCAGGCTGTGGTCATGGTCACCCTCTACAAGCCGACCGCCGCCTTCGTCAAAGCGATGAAAAAAGCCGGTCAGCATCCGATGCTGATGACCCTGTCCCCGGTTGGTGCCGAACTGCTGGTCCAGGAACTCGGTGCCGACGCCCGCGGCATCGGCGTTTCACAGGTTGTTCCGTACCCATGGAACAACGTCGTGCCGGTCGTTCGCGAATATCAGAAACTTTCCGACAAGGGCGTCTTCTCATACTACGGCACCGAAGGCTACATCATGGCCCGGACCATGGTCGAAGGGATCAAGCGGGCCGGCAAGGATCTCACCCGCGAAAAACTGGTAAGCGCACTCGAAGGCATGAGCGGCGCCGACCTTGGCGGCTACCGCATCAATTATGGGCCGAGCACCCGGCTCGGTTCGCGTTTTGTTGAGCTGACGGTGATTGGGCAGGGCGGAAAAATTCTTAAGTAAGGCTCTCAAACTCAAAAAAAACGGCCCGATTGCGGGCCGTTTTTGTTTGCATGGAACGAATCGCCAAAATCAGGCCCGTCGCCAGGTCGTCCCCTGCGGACTGTCATCGAGCGCTATCCCAGCCGCCTTCAGTTCATCCCGAATCCGGTCGGATTCCGCAAAATTCTTCGCCTTCTTGGCCGCAGCACGATCAGCGATCATCTGCTCGATAGCTACCTCATCAAGGCCACCAGCCGCGCCACCGCCCTGCAGATAGGCCATCGGCTCACGTTCTAGCAAGCCGATCACGCCGCCCAGCGCCTTCAACAAACCGGACAGTTCGCCGCTCTTCTGGCGATTCGCTTCGGCCGCCAGTTCGAAAAGCACTGAAATAGCCCCGTGCGAATCGAAATCCTCGTTCAGCGCGGCCGCAAAGCGGGCCGCAAAGTCATTCGACCAGTCGATATCGACTGAGACCGGCGGCACATCGCGCAACGCGAAATAGAGGCTGTCGAGGCTGCGCTTGGCATCGTCGAGATGGGCATCCGAATAGTTCAGCGGGCTACGGTAATGAGCACGCAGGATGAAGAAGCGCACGACTTCCGCATCAAACTGCTCGAGCACCGTGCGAATCGTGAAGAAATTGCCCAGCGACTTGGACATTTTCTCGTTATCGACGCGGACAAAGCCGTTGTGCATCCAGTAATTAACAAAGGAACACTGGTGCGCCCCCTCGGACTGGGCAATCTCGTTTTCGTGGTGCGGAAACTGCAGATCCTGACCGCCACCGTGGATGTCGAAATGCTCACCGAGTATCTTCGAGCTCATGGCCGAACATTCGATGTGCCAGCCCGGACGACCCTCACCCCAAGGCGACTCCCAGGCCGGCTGCCGT
>CAIYYE010000291.1 GCA_903930395.1 uncultured beta proteobacterium | reverse complement strand
CAGCGTATTGGTGTAGAAACGGTTGCCCTTCTCGGCCTCGTCGCGCCAGTAGGTGAAGCGGGCGCGGTAGTACTTGTCGAAGGTGTTCGGGTACTTGGCCGACAGCCAGTCCATTTCCTCGTCGTTCGGCATCCAGGTGTGGAAGGCCGCGGCGCCGCCGTACTGGTAAAAAGTCGCCCAGGCTTGATGGGAGATGTGTTCCTTGTCTTCCGAACACTGGGTCAGGCAATCCGGCACCTTGATGCCGTACTTGGCCAGGTCGTTGAACAGGGCGCCACCGTTCTGCTCGAAATAGATTTCCCAGGCTTCCTTCCAGCTCATGACGCGCTTCGGCAGCATGTAGTCCATCATCATGCCGACCAGCGACAGGACGCGAATGCCGCGCCATGCCCACTTGTCGATCCACTTCTGGACGATGGGCAGATTGTCCGGGTCCTGCTCAAGCATGAACTTGATGCACTCAAGACCGAGGGTCATGTGACGGGCTTCGTCGGACTGCGCCGAGAAACCGAAGGTCACCGTCGCCATGTCGCCGTTGTAGGCGGCACCGGACATGAAGGGCACGAAGAGCAGATTGGTCAGCACGTATTCGAAGCTGAAGCCGATGGCGATCATCCACTCGAAGGGGCCGGCACTGAAGGCGTCGTCGAAGAAGGACTTGGGCACCGAGAGATACCAGACGCGCTCAAGCATGTGCTTGAAGTCGTGGAAGCCGTCGTAGTGCTTGTTGTAGTTCGAGATGGCGTGAATCTGCGTCTGGGCATGACGGATTTCATCAACCGACTGCATCAGGCAGGCGACACGCGGGCCAACGCCCGGGAAGTTGCGGCCGGCCGCGGCAAAGCCACGGTGGGCAACATATTCGAGCGGAGAAATGCCGGTCAGGAAGAGCTTGACGGCATTCAGGTAGCGCGCATCGGTGATCCCGAGGTGGCCGTTGTTCTGGGCAAAGGCGTCGAGCACGGCGTAGAGCTTGCGCTCCTTTTCGGCCTGGTATTTCCAGTAGGCGTCCATGGTCAGGCGGAAGGGGTCTTCCCACTTGTCCCAGTCGTGAATCTTGATGCCTTCGAAGGTCGCCTGCGGAAAAACCTTGTCCATCGGCTGGTAGGTAGTTTCCCAGTCGAGGCCGCGCGTCATGTGGGCGTATTTTTCCTTGAGGCCCAGCTTCTTCTTTTTAACGTTCATATCCATGTTCGTCTCCTAAATCAGTTCAGCCAGGACAACTTGAACTCGTCGTCGTCTTCGTCGAGGTGGCCGGAAATGGTGATGAGGTTGATCTGCAGTTCCTGGAGGTCGAAATCGCGGCCAATCAGTTCCTCGATGCTGGCGCGCTTGATGACCAGCTGACCTTCAG
The DNA here is from genome assembly GCA_903930395.1 of uncultured beta proteobacterium. GTDB lineage: Bacteria > Pseudomonadota > Gammaproteobacteria > Burkholderiales > Rhodocyclaceae > Azonexus. The sequence goes on along the minus strand of CAIYYE010000291.1, from coordinate 6,100 downwards.
CATCGATCTTGACCATGGCCGGAGACTCGTTGGCGACGGCATGCGGGTTGTCGGCGAGCACCGCCTCGATGATCGGGCGGGTGTCTTCATTCGTTTGAAAAGCGATAAATACTTTGGACATTTGGATTCCTAGACGGTGAGGCCGGCCTTGGTGCAGCGGGCGTTGAACTGGGCGGTCACTTCGGCAAGCACCGTGTCGGCCTGATCGCCGAAGGCACGCTTGGCGACCGGCGCCAGCGCAGCGAGAACGAGCGGGCGGTACTGATTGACCCAGGCCGTGATCAGCGCCTTGTTCTCGGGCGACTCGGCAGCCGCCACCTTGATCTGGGCATCGACCCACTTGGCGGTTTCGGTCGACCATTCACCCATGAAGCGGGTCATCATCGAAATAACGGTGCCGCCATTGGCCGAGAAGTCGCCATCGAGGTAGTCGTAAATCAGCGGATAGGTCAGGCCTTCGAGAACGAAGTTCTGGGCGACGAAGATTTCGAACCAGTCGGTGAGGACCAGGACATTCTCGACGTGCTGGCGCATCGGCTGCCAGAGGGCCGCATTCATCCAGGCGTCCTTGGCCGTATCGAGGGCCTCCGGGCCTTCGAGGACCAGACCGATGCGGGTCAGGTACTGGGCGACGGCCAGATGGTCCATGGCGTGATAGAGGCAGGGCTGGGTGATGGCGGTTCCATAGCCGTAAGCCGACATGTACGAATTGCCCATGTTGCCGCCCCATTCGACATGGCGCAGCGGCACCAGGACATCGAGGGCTGTCTGCTTGAGGGCTTCGGGAACGATCTCGGCCAGACCACGTTCCTCGATCATGTCGAAGCTCGATTCGGCCGCATCCTGCTGGCGCGAACGGGCAATCGTCCACGAACCGTAGTAGAACTGACGCGGGTCTTTCAGCGCATACCAGTCCTTCATCTCGACCTTGGTGCGGCGCTTGTCGAACAGTTGCAGCTCCGGCTCCCACATCGGGCGGTAATGGAAAATATCCGTCTGCTGGATATCGTAGGTACCTTCCTGATAGCGGCTGGCCGGCTTGTCGCCAAAGCGTCGCGCAATGTGATCGAAGGTGTTGCGCAGCGGCTTGATGGCAACTGTACGCAGATCAATTTCCATAAATGTCTCCTCTTATATTCCCGCTATCGGGATGATTAACCAGCGTCTGATATTTGCTGCTGTGACGCGTTGTTCAGGCGCGCCGCCCAATCGCCCTGACCGGGTGTGGCGGGCTCAAGGACGATGACGGCGTTGGCCAGGCAAAACTCGTGAAAGGCGGCTTCCGGCAACATCAACTCGACGCACAGCGCCGGGTCGCCAATGGCGAACTCGAACTCGATGAAACCATCCGGCCGCTGTTCGCAAACACGGACATAGCGCCGCGTCGGATCGAAGTTGATTGCCGCTTGAACGATGCCTTCTTTCACCATGCTTTTTCTCCTGATAACGACGCCATCAGCGATGGGTCGAGGCAAAGACATACTCAAGGAGCGTGCCAGAACGGCAAGTCACTGTTTCTTTGGAATATCGAGAATTTTTATCATTCCCGGAATTCCCGAAGAATTACGTAATGATCAATTGATTCATCACCAGTTAATCATTTGATCAACTGCTCGAACGCGTTGAGGGCGCTCCGCATATACTTGCTGCAGGCACTCGCGCGCATCCGGATTGCCCACGCAATCCATAAACCGTGAAATAATCTCGAGAATTATTGAGGCGTTCGAATAAAACGTTTTACCCGGCCAAAGCCGCTCGACGGCCTTGCCAATATAAAAACAAATGCCGTCTGAAGCATTGGACATTCAACGGTAGAGAGACAAGATGACAACGATCCGTTATCCGGAATCCAACGACCTGAGAAATCTGGTCAAGTTTTGCGAAAGCGACGGCACGATCTGGCTCGGCGAAAGCCGGATGATCCTCATGCACACCGCTGCCCTCGGCACGCTGCGCAAGGAGCTGGTCGACTCGGTCGGCAAGGAACACACGCGGCGCATCCTGACCCGCATGGGCTATGCCTCGGGTGTCCGCGACGCCGAACTGGCCAAGCGCATTCGCGCCCACCAGTCGCTGCAGGATGCCTTCTTCACAGGCCCGCAATTGCACATGCTCGAAGGTGTCGTCCGCGTCACGCCGGTCAACCTCAAAATGGATATTGAAACCGGCCATTTCCAGGGCGAATTCCTTTGGGAAAACTCCTGGGAACAGGATGTCCACATGAAGGAATTCGGCCGTTCGCCGGAGCCGGTCTGCTGGTCGCAGATAGGCTATGCCTCGGGCTACACCTCGGCCTTTGTCGGCAAGTTCATCCTCTTCAAGGAAGTCGAATGCGTCGCCTGTGGCGACAACAATTGCCGCATCGTCGGCAAGCCGCTGGAGGAATGGGAAGACGCCGAAGAGCACGCCACCTACTTCCAGTCTGATCCCATGCTCAACCACCTGCTCGAGTTGCGCACGCAGGTCGATTACCTCCGCACGACGATTACGCAAAACGTCCAGACGCCGCAACTGGTCGGCATCTCGAATGGCTTCAAGCAGGCCCAGGAACTCGTCGCCAAGGCCTCGCGCACCTCGGTCACCGTGCTGCTCCTCGGCGAAACCGGCGTCGGCAAGGAACGTTTTGCCCGCGCCCTGCATCAGGATAGCTCACGCCGGCAAGGCCCCTTCGTCGCCATCAACTGCGCCGCCCTACCGCATGACCTCATCGAATCTGAACTTTTCGGCGTCGAAAAGGGTGCCTATACCGGCGCCCAGAGTTCGCGCATGGGCAAGTTCGAACGCGCCGACGGCGGTACCCTGTTCCTCGACGAAATCGGCGAACTGCCGCTGGCTGCCCAGGCCAAACTGCTGCGCGTCCTGCAGGAAGGCGAAATCGAACGCCTGGGCGATGACCGCACGCGCAAAGTCAATGTCCGCCTCGTCGCCGCGACCAATGTCGACCTGGCCATGGCCGTCAAGGAAGGCCGTTTCCGCTCTGACCTCTTCTACCGGCTCAATGTCTATCCGGTCACCATCCCGCCGCTGCGCGAACGCGTCGCCGACATCCCGCCCCTGGTCGAAGCCATGCTCGGCCGCTTCTCATCGCTGCATGAAAAGCGCCTGCTCGGCGTCACCGACAAGACGCTGCAGGCGATGAAAGGCTACCCCTGGCCGGGCAATGTGCGCGAACTCGAAAACATGATCGAACGCGGCGTCATCCTCGCCCCGCAAGGCGGCTGGATCGAACTCGAACACCTGTTCACGCATGTCAGCGAAGCAAAATCGTGGGAATCGGCGATTTCCGCCTCGGGCAGCCTGGAGCAGGAAAAAGACCAGAAATGCAGTTCCGGCCTGCTCGACTCGATCATTGCCAGCGGCCTCTCGCTCGAACAACTGGAAGAAGCGCTGCTCACCGAAGCCGTCAAACGCGCCGCCGGCAACCTCGCCGGTGCCGCCCGCATCCTCGGCATTACCCGACCGCAACTGCAATACCGACTGAAGCGCAACACCCATGACTGACACCCTGCTTCGCGTCGTCCGGCGCAAGGCCAAACCAGGCTGCGAAGAAGCCTACGAGGCGCTGATCCGCGCCATGTTTGCCGACGCCAGCCATTTCCCTGGCTACCTCTCGGCGCAACTCATCCCGCCCGAAGCACCCGGCGGCGAATATCAGATACTCCAGCGCTTTGCCACGGAAGCCGATCTGGCCCGCTGGAACGCCTCACCCCAACGCGCACTCTGGCAGGAAAGATTGCGCCCCGTTGCCGAAGGCGACCCGGAATACCGCCTGCTTACCGGCCTCGATGCCTGGTTTGCCCCAACCGTCATTCCAGCCAGCAGCCCACCGCCGAAATGGAAAATGACCCTCGTCAGCTGGCTCGGCATCTTCCCCACCGTCTCGCTCCTGCTCTGGCTGATCACCCCACTCCTCGCCAGCTGGCCCTTCCTGCTCCGCACCGCGGTATTCACGGCACTCGTCGCGCTGGCGATGTCTTACCTCGTCATGCCAAGGCTGTCGCGCTGGATGGCGTGGTGGCTGATCAAAAAGTAGGCTGGGTTTAAGCGGGCGCCCAACCGCCGCCAAGCGCCTTGAAGAGATCGACCGCTGCCCCCAGGCGGCTCTTGCGGCTGGCCAGATACTGCAGCTGGGCGGCGTTCAGCGTGCGCTGGGCATCAAGCAGGTCCATGTAGCCGGAATAGCCCGCCTCATAACGTTTCTGCGCCAGATCGAGCGCCCGTTGCGCGGCGCCAACCTGTGCCGACGTGGCGGCTTCCTCTTCGCTGTACTCACGCAGTCCGACGATGGCGTCGTTGACCTCCTTGAAGGCTGTCTGCACGGTTTTCCGGTAATTGGCCAGGGCTTCCTTCTGCGCTGCCGTGGCCTGATCGATCCGGGCACCTGTGCGACCCGCATCGAAGACCGGCATGGCGAGGCCGATGGCGGCTGACCAGATGCCGGCGCCGCTGGAGAAGAGATTGGAGAGCGCCATGCTTTCACTTCCGAACAAGCCGGTCAGGCTGATGGTCGGATAGAAGGCGGCCTTGGCGACGCCGATGCGGGCGTTCGCAGCGACCAGCTTTTCCTCGGCCTGACGGATATCGGGACGGGCTTCGAGCAGCGCCGACGGCAGGCCCGACGGTGGGGTCGGCGGCAGTGGCAGCTTGTCGAGACCAGCGGCGCCGATCTTCAGGCCGGGCTGGCCGCTGAGCAGGCCAATCTGGCTTTCGGACAGCGCGCGCAGGCGCTGCAACTGACTCCACTGCGCCTGGGCGCCGTTGAGCGCACTATCGGCCTGGGCCAGTTCGAGGCCCGAGGCGGTGCCGGCATTGAGGCGGGCCTCGACGATTTTCCGGGCTTGCCGGCGCGACTCAAGCGTCTGCGCAGTGACCTCGATCTGGCCATCCAGGCTGCGCAGATTGAGGTATTCGTTGGCAACCTGGCCGATCAGGCTCAGGCGCAGGCTATCCCGACCGAAACGACTGGCCAGCACTTCGGCGCGAGCCGCTTCGTTGTTGCGGCGAAGACGACCCCAGAGATCGATCTCGTAGCTCAGCGTCAAGGCGGCCCGGGTATTGTCGTAGGTAGCACCGCCAATTTTCTTGCCGTTGAAGGTTTCGCCGCTGGTTTTGCTGCGTGCTGTGCCGGCCTCGAGGCCGATGCGCGGTGCATAGTCGGCGCCCGCTTCGCGGGCTGTCGCTTCGGATGCTTCGAGGCGAGCCATGGCCGCCTGCAGGTCCTGGCTGGCGGCGAGCGTCTGGTCGATCAGCGCGTCAAGCTCTGGGTCGCCGAACAGGGTCCACCAGGTTTGATTGACGGGCACTTCAGCCGTGGCGACGCTGGCTGTCGATTCGGGCAGGGTCGAGGCTGGACGGATATAGTCGGGGCCAACGGCGCAGCCGGCTAAGGCAAGTGCCGCGGTCAAGGCCAGCAATGGCCGTCTGCTGAAAGATATTGTCGGATACTTAGGCATTTTGGCTTCCCTCAGTCGAGGCGGTCGGCTTTTGCTGCTTGCCGTGTTCCACCCACTTGAAAAAGAGCGGAATGAAAATGGTGGCGATGAAGGTCGCCGCGATCATCCCGGCAAAAACACCGGTGCCCATTGACTGGCGCGCCGCAGCGCCGGCACCGGAAGCCTTGACCAGGGGAAAGACGCCGAGCACGAAGGCGAGCGAGGTCATGATGATGGGGCGCAGGCGCAGGCGGGCGGCTTCCAGGGCGGCCTCGGTGATGCTCTTGCCTTCATCGTATTTTTGCGCGGCGAACTCGACGATCAGGATGGCGTTTTTCGAGGCCAGGCCGATCAGCACGACGAGACCGATCTGGAAGTAGATGTCGTTCGGCATGCCACGCAGCCAGACGCCGGTCAGCGCTCCCATCAGTGCGAAGGGAACAGCCATGATGACGGCCACCGGCAGCGACCACTTCTCGTACTGGGCGGCGAGGATCAGGAAGACCATGATGATGGCGAAGACGAAGGCCTGCAGCGACGAGCCGGAGGAGCGTTTTTCCTGGAAGGCCTGGCCGGTCCACGAAATTTCGTAGCCATTGGGCAGTGTGGCGGCGGCCACTTCCTCGACGATCTTGATGGCGTCGCCCGAGCTGATGCCCGGCTTGCTG
>CAIYYE010000290.1 GCA_903930395.1 uncultured beta proteobacterium | reverse complement strand
GGCAGCAACATGGACGAGCAAACGACCATCAAGATCAGGGAGAAAATGGTCTGGCGAACGACTTGAAATTGCAGCATCGGGAAGCGGACTCGGTGATCAAAGGGCGTGCATTGGAGCACGGCAAGATTTCAATCACTTTACAAGCGCTCTGCTTGACCTATCATTCGCCCCACCATGCTCGACGCCGCCCCCCGCATCCTCGCCGTCATCCCGCCGATGACGCAGCTCAATACGCCCTACCCGGCGACCGCCTACCTGACAGGTTTCCTGCGCTCGCGCGGCTTCCACGCCGAACAGACCGACCTGGCGCTGGCCCTGGTGCTTGAATTGCTCTCGCCGCTTGGCCTGCCCAAGCTCAAGGCGGCGGCCGAGGCAATTCCGGGCAAGAAGCGCTCGAATACGCTGAAGATATTCCTTAACGAGTTCGAGCGTTATCAGGCCAGCATAGGCCCGGCCATCGCCCTGCTCCAGGGCCGCGACGGCTCGATTGCCCACCGCATCTGTACCCGCGCCTTCCTGCCCGAGGGGCCGCGCTTCGCCTCGCTCGACAATTATCTCGACGAAGACGGCGGCGACCCGCTGGCCTGGGCTTTCGGCGCACTGGGTGTGCAGGACAGGGCGCGGCATCTGGCCACTTTGTATTTGAATGACCTCGCGGATGTCCTGCGCGAGGCCGTCGATACCCGTTTCGAATTCGTCCGCTACGCCGAATCGCTGGCCCAGAGCCAGGCCAGCTTCAATCCCCTGGCCACGGCGCTGGCCGCACCGCTCACGCTGGTCGATACGACCCTGCAGCAATTGACCAAGGCGGCCATCGCCAAAAGCCAGCCCGACATCGTGCTGATTTCCGTCCCTTTCCCCGGCTCTGTCTATGCCGCATTTCGCATCGCCCAGACGATCAAGGCGCAGAACCCGAAAATCATCACCGTGCTCGGTGGCGGCTACGTCAATACCGAGTTGCGCGAACTGGCCGAGCCACGTGTCTTCGACTATGTCGACTACGTCACCCTCGACGATGGCGAAAAACCCCTGCTCGCGCTGTTCGAGCACCTCGCCGGCCAGCGCCCGCGCCTCAATCTCGTCCGCACCTTCACCCGCGTCGACGGGGCGGTGCGCTATTTCAATGCCAGCGAGCCCGACATCCCCTTCGAGGAAGTCGGCACGCCGACCTGGGACGGCCTGCCGCTGGACCGCTACCTGTCGCTGCTCGACATGCTCAATCCCATGCACCGGCTGTGGTCCGACGGGCACTGGAACAAGCTCACCGTCGCCCACGGCTGCTACTGGAAGAAATGCAGTTTCTGCGACGTCAGCCTCGACTATATCGGCCGCTACGACGCCGCCAGCGCCACAGTGCTGGTCGACCGCATCGAGCAGATCATTGCCGAAACCGGCCACACCGGCTTCCATCTGGTCGACGAAGCGGCCCCGCCGAAAGCCCTGCGCGCCCTGGCCGAAGAACTGAAAAGGCGCAATCTGGCGATTTCCTGGTGGGGCAACATCCGCTTCGAAAAATCCTTCACGCCGGAACTCTGCCTGCAACTCGCCGATAGCGGCTGCATCGCCATTTCAGGCGGGCTGGAGGTCGCCTCCGACCGCTTGCTGAATCTCATGAAGAAAGGTGTCTCGGTCGAGCAGGTCGCCCGCGTCACGCGCGCCTTCACCGATGCCGGCGTCCTCGTCCATGCCTACCTGATGTACGGCTTCCCGACGCAGACCGTGCAGGACACGGTCGATGCCCTCGAATACGTCCGCCAGCTCTTCGCCGAAGGCTGCATCCAGTCGGGCTTCTTCCACCGCTTCACGTGCACCGTGCATTCGCCGGTCGGACAGAACCCGGCTGAATATGGCATCAAGCTGCAGCCCCTGCCCCCCGGCAAGTTCGGCAAAAACGACGTGCCCTTCATCGACCCCACCGGCGTCGACCACAACAGCCTGGGCAAGGCGCTCAACAAGGCGCTTTACAACTACATGCACGGCATCGGCCTGGATAGCGATGTGCGTAGCTGGTTCAGCGAAAAAGTGCCGCGCCCGACAGTGGCTAAGCACAAGATTTCGAAGGCGCTCTCAGTCCCGCAATAAGCCGCCGAGCACCGCGACGATGTCGGCAAACAGCGGACGGGCGGCGACGTCCTCCCGGGCGCAATCGGCCTGCAAGGCTTGCAGGGTGTGCATACTGGCCTGACTGAGCGGCGCATCGGCCGCGGGCACGGCAAAGGCCAGCAGTTCTTCCAGCAAGCAGGCAAAAGCGCGCACCTCAATGCGCTGCAGCGCCCTGGCAACGAGCGGATTATCCGCTGGCAGGAAGGAAGCCGCGCCAAAATCGCCCAGCAAGGCGTGCCCTTCGTCGCCATGCAGAATATTGTGACCGTACAGGTCGCCATGCAGGATGCCCCGG
>CAIYYE010000289.1 GCA_903930395.1 uncultured beta proteobacterium | reverse complement strand
TCGCGAAATCCTCAACGAATACAAGGCCGCCGGCATCAAGCGCACCGTCGCCCTGCGCGGCGACCTGCCCTCGGGCATGGCCGAGACCGGCGAGTTCCGTTACGCCAACGAACTGGTCGAATTCATCCGCGCCGAAACCGGCGACTGGTTCAGCATCGAAGTCGCCGCCTACCCGGAATGGCACCCGCAGGCGCGCAGCCCGAAGGACGACATGGATGCCTTCGTGCGCAAGGTCAAGGCCGGCGCCAATTCGGCCATCACCCAATACTTCTACAATGCCGACGCCTACTTCAGCTTTGTCGACGAAGCCCAGGCCCGGGGTGTCGATGTCCCCATCGTGCCCGGCATCATGCCCATCGTCGGCTTTACCAAGCTCGCCCGCTTTTCGGATGCCTGCGGCGCCGAACTGCCGCGCTGGATGCGCAAGAAATTCGAAAGTTTCGGCGACGACAGCGACTCGATCCGCGCCTTCGGCCTCGATGTCGTGACCGAACTGTGCGAACGCCTGCTCCAGGGCGGCGCGCCGGGGCTGCATTTCTATTCGATGAATCAGGCCACGTTGACCACCGAAATCTGCCGCCGACTCGGGTAAAAACGCAGGGTGTAAACGACAAAAACCGCGAAATCCGCGGTTTTTTGTCGTTTACCGGCGTGAATCAGGCGGCTTGCGTCACGATCACGCTCTGCGCCGGCATCGGCGCCGGGAAACCAGCAGCGGCCAGCGCCTCGCGCAACACCTTGTTGGTGTCGAAATAGACCTGCCAGTAGTGGTCGTTGTGGCAGTACGGACGCACCGCGAGGACCGGGCCAACCAGGGTGAAGTCGAGGATTTCGACATCGACCTTGGGCTCGGCCAGAACATTCGGAATCGCCGCGATCTTCTCGCGCAGCAGAGCCATGGCCGCCTGATGATCTGCCGCCCCCGACAATTGGCACTTCAGGTCGACGCGACGGAAGGCATTGACCGTGAAGTTCTGGATCGTCTCGCTGAATACCTTGTTGTTGCCCAGGATGGTCTGCACGTTATCCGGCGTATTGATCGTCGTCGTAAACAGCCCGAGTTCAACCACCGTACCGGTCACCCCGGCCACCGAGACGAAATCGCCGACCTTCATCGGACGCAGCACCACCATGAAGGCACCCGCCGCAAAATGGGCCAGCAAGCCCGACCAGGCCATGCCAATTGCCACACCACCCGCCGCAATCAGTGCTGCAAAGGTCGTTGTCTGAATGCCGAAGTAACCGAGAATGCCGATCACCAGCAGAACATTCAGGGTGACCGTGACAATCGAGCCGATGTAGCGCAGCAGGGTCGGATCGACCTTTTGCTGCTCCAGCGTAGAACGCAGCATGCGCAGCGCCATGCCGATCAGCCAGCGGCCGATCATCCAGAAGGCAATGGCAGCGAGCAGCTTCAAGCCGACGTCGGTCGCCGTTGTGAGCAAAATATCCTGGTAGCGTGAAATATCCTGTTCCGTCATCCTCTTCTCCTAAAAGTTCGCTTCCCGGCCGGGCCATCCCAAGCCAAGAATGATGATGGATTGTAAACAGATCAAATTTTCCAGGCTTCGCGATTGACCCGGTTCTCACAAATCTTCACAGAGGTGGTTTTCGTTGACGCTCATGGTCACCGTCTATATAATGCGCGCTCCCTGTAGGTCGGGTCGGTAGCTCAGTCGGTAGAGCAGCGGACTTTTAATCCGTTGGTCCCGAGTTCGAATCTCGGCCGACCCACCAGTTAGTTTTAGGGAATCTGGGGCGCTAGCTCAGTTGGTAGAGCAGCGGACTCTTAATCCGTAGGTCGACAGTTCGAATCTGTCGCGCCCCACCAGAATTATCAAGCAACTAGCCTCGGTTACTGCCGGGGCTTTTTTGCTCTATACAGCTTTAAAAGCAGCTCATCAGCAAATTTGCCAATGAGCTGTGTTTTACCGGACGCGGGATGGAGCAGTTGGCAGCTCGTCGGGCTCATAACCCGAAGGTCGCAGGTTCAAGTCCTGCTCCCGCAACCAAATACAAAGAAAAAGGCCAGTCATCCGACTGGCCTTTTTCTTTGTTCGGGCGGCGAGTTACTTGCGGCCGAATTTTTCTGCAAGCTGGTTCAGCTTTTGCGCCCGCACTTGCTCGGCCTTGGCTTCTGCCTCGGCCGCCTTGCGCGCCTCAGCCTGTTTCTTGAAACGCTCACGCAGTTGCTCTGCGGCATGCTGGCGGTTTTCGTCGGTCACCTCGTCGGCCGGCGAACCATCCAGATTCAGGCGCACGGTGCCCTTTTCCATTTCCTTCAGATAACGCGTCGAAATGGTATGGCTGCGCATGGCCAGTCGCAGTGATTTCTTGCTCAGTTCCGGCAACACGGCGAATACCTGCTTGTCGATGCCGATGGCCAGCGGACTGAAATTGCGGAATACATCAAATCGTTCCTGCAGATCCTTGAGCAGGGCCCGGGTGTCATTCGGCTTGGCAGTGGTGGCTTCGGTAGTCGTCATGATGGAGCAGTGTCTTGTTGAGGCGCGAAGGGTAGCACGAAGGCGCCCCCTTGCAGCCTTGAATTGGCGATCAGACGCCGTTTTTACGGAACCAGGCGAGCATTTTCTGCCAGCCATCCTCAGCCTCTTCCTTGCGATAACTCGGCCGATAATCGGCATGGAAGGCGTGGGGCGCATTGTCGTAAACGTGGATTTCCGATTCCCTGGCGGCGGGACTGCCCTGCTTCAAGGCATTTTCCATCGCTTCCACGGTCTCCAGCGGAATACCGCTGTCGAGCCCGCCATAAAGGCCGAGCACCGGACCCTTTATCTGGCCGACCAGGTCGGTCGGATGCTTCGGCGTCATCTCGTTGCTCGGTCCGACCAACCGGCCATACCACGCCACCCCGGCCCTGACGGCCGGGTTGTGGGCGCTGTACAGCCAGGTGATGCGACCACCCCAGCAAAAACCGGTGACGGCCAGACGTTGCGTATCGGCCCCCTTTGCCCCAGCCCAGGCGACACAGGCATCGAGATCGCTCATGACCTGGGCATCCGGCGTTTTTCCGGTAATTTTTTCGAGAATCTCCGGAATGCTCGCAATCTGGCGCGGGTCGCCCTGCCGGGCGAAAAGATCGGGACCAATGGCGCAATAGCCTTGTTTGGCCAGGCGGCGGCAGGTATCGCGGATGTATTCATGCGCCCCGAAAATCTCGGAGACGACGAGCACCACCGGCGGTTTGACGGCACCCTTCGG
>CAIYYE010000288.1 GCA_903930395.1 uncultured beta proteobacterium | reverse complement strand
GGTTGTGATACCCAGGGTCCGGCAGATTTCATCGGTATCGAAGCCGAGCACCTCGCGCATCGTGAATATGCGCGCGCTGGCGTCAGGCAGGCGGTAGAGGCAGGCTTCGAAGACTTCCCAGAACTGCTTGTTCTCTGTCGCCTGCTCCGGCGACTGCCACTCGGATGGACGGGTGTCTTCGGCCCAGTGCTGGCGGTCGTCAAAAAAGGCGTTCAAATCCTCGTCGGCATCACTGCAGACCACCGCGTTCTCCCGAACCCTTGCGCGCAGCACATCGATGATCTTGTTCTTCAGGATGGCGAGCACCCAGGTGCGCAGCGAGGCGCGCGAAGCGAATTTTTCCTTCCCCGTCAGGGCACCCGCCAGCGCCTCCTGCACGGCATCCTCGGCCTGGGCACGGTCGCGCAACTGCATCTCGGCGAAGCGCAGCATGTCGCGACGCAATCCTGTGAGAAACTCGGGGTCGTGCAGTGGGTCCGTAGACATGTTGGCTCGTCTGGTTTTATCGTCGTGGATGATACTGCATAAAAAATTGTAAGGTTTTGATGGCCGCACCGACTAATGCATCAGGCCCCCAAGCCAAGGACGCAAAACAGGAACTGTAATGATCAGCTGCAAGGAAGCCACCCGCCTCGCCTCGCTACAAATGGAACGCAAGCTCAGCCTCTGGGAGCGCTTGCAGTTTCGTCTGCATCTGGTGATTTGCACAGGCTGCCGACGTGCCGAAAGACAGTTCGCCTTCATGCGTCAGGTCACAGGGGCCTGGATGAATCAGAAAGACTGATCGCAGCACCTCACTCAACGGAGAAAATCATGAAAAAGCAAACCATCGTTTCCCTCGCAGTCGGCACCACCTTTGCCGCCATCGCCCTCAGCCCGCTTGCCCACGCCAGCGAAAACCCGTTTGGCGCGACCAAGCTGCAAGCCGGCTACCAACTGGCCCAAGCCGACACCAAGATGAAGGATGGTGCCTGCGGCGGCGACAAGAAGATGGACGCCAAGTGCGGTGCCGCCAAGAAGGCCGCTGAAGCCAAATGCGGCGCCGACAAGAAAATGGATGCCAAATGTGGCGCCGACAAAGCCAAGGGCAAGGCCGCCGAAGGCAAGTGCGGTGGCGACAAGATGAAGGATGCCGCCTGCGGCGCCAAGAAGTAATCACCGACTGAGCAATGGCGGCGCGGGGCTCGCCCCGCCCGCCGTTCTTCCCTCACCGGAAACCCTCACATGCATCCACGCCACGCCCATGGTGCCGGTCTCGGCTTTCGCCGCGAACTGATCGCGCCCTTGCAGGCCAAGGTGCCCGACGCCATCCGCTTCTTCGAAATCGCCCCGGAAAACTGGGCCGGCATGGGCGGACGTTCGGCCCGGGATTTGCGTCATTTCACCGAGCGTTACCCCTTCGTCTGCCACGGCCTCTCCCTGTCGCTGGGTGGCCCCGGCCGGCTCGACGAGGCACTGCTCAGACGTATCAAAAGCTTCATGGCCGAACACGGCATGACGCTCTACACCGAACACCTGTCCTGGTGCGCCGATGACAGCCATCTCTACGACCTGCTGCCGATTCCACTGAGCGGCGAGGCTGTCCGCTGGACGGTCGAGCGCATCCAGCGGGCGCAGGACATCCTCGGCCGCCGCATCGGTATCGAAAACGCGTCGTACTACGTCGCGCCGCCGGGTGCTGAAATGAGCGAAGCCGAATTCATCTCGGCCATCGTCCGCGAAGCCGACTGCCTGCTCCATCTCGACGTCAATAACATCTACGTCAACAGCCGGAACTTCGGCTTCGACCCGCTCGCTTTCATGCATGCCCTGCCGCTGGAGCAGACTTGTTACGTCCATGTCGCCGGCCACTTCGTCGAACCAGATGGCCTGCTCGTCGATACGCATGGCGCCGGGGTCATTGATCCCGTCTGGTCGCTGCTCGAAGCCGCCTACGCCCGCATCGGCGGCGAGGTGCCGACCTGCCTCGAACGCGATTTCAATATTCCCGACTTGTCGGCCTTGGCAGCAGAAGTCGAGCAGATTGCCCGCCTGCAACAGGCCGCCGGCCAGCGAAAAGCCGCCTGATGAACGCCGCCTTCCAAAGCTTCCAGTACGCCTTCGCCCGCCACCTGCGCGACCCGCAACACGCGCCACGGCCGGAGGGAGTGCCGGCCCGCGGCATGGCGGTATACCGCGAGCTGCTCTTCAACAATATCTGCGGCTTCGTCGACACCTGCTTTCCGGTCTGCCGGGCGATTCTTGGCGAAAAGCGCTGGCGCCGACTGAACCGGACCTTCTACCGCGACTGGCCGCTGCACACGCCATGGTTCCGCGAAATCCCCCGTGAATTCGTCCGTTACCTCGCGACCGGCGACATTCGCCAGCCGCTGCCCGCCTGGCTGGCCGAACTGGCCCACTACGAATGGGCCGAACTGGCTGTCGACATCATGGATGAGCCAAAACCGGCGCACGACCCGGCTGGCGACCTCATGCGCCAGCCAGTCGCCCTCAACCCGGCATTGCTCAACCTCGCCTACGCCTGGCCGGTACACCACATCAGCCCCGGCTACCGACCCCGCAAGCCCCAGCCGACCCATCTGGCCGTCTATCGCGACAGCGACGACAAAGTGCAATTCAGCCAGATCAACGCCGTCACGAGCCGCCTGCTCGAACTGCTCGCCACAGCGCCGACCACGGGCGAAGCTGCCATCCGACAAATCGCCACCGAACTGCAACACCCCGCCCCCGAAGAATTGCTCGCGCACGGCGCCGCACTACTCGACGACCTGCGTCGGCAAGGCATCGTTCTCGGCATGCTTGTCTGATACGAACTCGATCCCGATTGATCAAAGAATCGGCATAAGCTCACCGGCTTGAAAGTGCCCAACGAACCTAGATACGGGGAGTGGTACCCTGACCCTGAAGTCCCCATCGAGCGGCGCAACCGGCGGGGCCACGCTGACTTCCAGTCAGCCTTGGTTGCCGGGGAGTGGCGTGTATAATTTTTGCATTACAATCAGGCGGGCAGCGCCCGGAAGTTCATCAACCGACGGGAAGTGCGATGAATCAGACGTCGTTTTTCGACGTCGGCGTTGCGTTCGCCGTCTCGCCGGCGCCGACTTTTGACGGGGTGTTTTTCACCATAACTTGGGTATGACGATGTCTGACTATCCGACCGATTCCGCAATCTGTGCTGGGTGCCGACTGGAGACGGCCGGGAGCATTGATGAAACGATACGGTGGTCTGTCACCATTTCGCCCCAATGCCATGGCATCTACTGCCATTCAAGGACACCATGAACTTCAACAGTTCAGGGACATCCGTCATAACACGATGTGTCCGTATCTATTTTTTTCTTGCAGTTTTGCTGCTCTTCGCCGGTGTCACGCATGCTCAGTCATTGCCAACAGGTGCGCTGGCGGGATGTACCAGATCAGGATCGACCTACACCTGTAACAGCAACATAGTTTATCCAAACAATACGACTTATACCCTGACGGGAAACACCGCCATCACCGTAAGCGGCAACTTTGAAGCCAGCCGAAGTTTCACAGTCGTCACCAATGGATTTACCTTAACGCTGACCGTTACCGGAAACATCGACCTCAAGGGTTCGACCAATCTCGGTGCCACGGTAAACATCAGCTCCAATGGGAGTTTCAAGACCGCCAACAATGCCGTCATTAACGGCAACCTGTCGGTAGGTGGCGATGTTGATGTCGGAACAAACGGGACGATCAATGGCAACATCACCGCAAACGGCAACATTAAGCTAGGAAACGGGACCGTTGTGAACGGCTCGTGCAACAAATCACCCTCTGGCGGTGGCACATGCAAGAATAACCAGACCATTACCTTCGGCGCGCAGACCACGCCCCGCACCTACGCTGTCGGGGGCACCTTCGCCATCAACCCGACGGCAACGGCTTCTTCCGGCCTGGCGGTAACCTATTCTTCGACCACCGCCACCATCTGCACCGTCAGCGGCACAACCGTGACCATGACCGCTGCTTCAGGTACTTGCACCAGAGCCGCCAACCAGGCGGGAAACAGCGCTTACAGCGCAGCGCCTCTGGTTACGCAAAGCGTGGTGATCGATCCACTTTTATTAAGCGACTGGCGCATGGATGAGACGACTGCGTACGCTGGCGTGGCAGGTGAGGTCACAAATAATGTTAGCGGTGGTACC
>CAIYYE010000287.1 GCA_903930395.1 uncultured beta proteobacterium | reverse complement strand
GTAGCGAATGCCGTTGGCGGCGAAGAATTGGCGGGCCATTTTGCAGTAGCCGCACCAGCTGGTGGCGTAGAGGACGACGGCGGGTTGTTCGCCGTTGATGCCGGCGATGGCCGGCTGGAGCACGCGGGGGTGGAGGAGCGGCCGGATGTAGAGGAAGGCGCCGCCAAGGAGCAGCAGGATGAGCAGCCATTTGACTAGGCCGCTGCGCGCCGGCTGCGTCGCCGGGCCGTACTGGATGAAGCCATTGGGTGGCAGGGGACTGCCGGCTTTGGCATAGGCGCGTTCGCAGGACGGGCATTGCCAGTCAGGGGCCGTGTCGTCGGTCTTGCGGGTGTAGTTGCAGTGCGGGCAGGTCTGGCGCATCGAATGGTCTCGGCGGGGTTTCAGGAGTTCTTGACGAGGGCCTTGGCGGGCACCCACTGGCGGCGGCTGACCGGGAGCTTTTCGGGGACACCGCGCAGCAGCGCCCAGCCGTAGGCTTCCGCGTCGTCGCCGGCGGCTTTCTCGAAGCCGGCCAGGGCATTTTTGGCGACCAGCACGGCGCGATGCAGACGCATGAATCGCTCGGCGAATTCGCTTTCGAGATGGGTCAGGGCTTCGTCGAGCAGGTATTCGCGCTCGACGGTACGGGCCGTGACATATTTGAGATCGGCCTTGAAGTAGAGCACCTCGCCGATCGGCACCAGCAGGAGCCGACCGCGTTCATGACAGGAAAGGTGGGTACGCCCGCCACCACGCACTTCATGGCCGATGCCGGCAAGCAGGGCGACATCGGGCTGCGGGCCCGGCACTTTCTGCAGGGCGGCGAGCAGGCGTTGGGTGCGGACCGGCTTGAGCAGGTAATCGACGGCATTGAGGTCGAAGGCCTGCACGGCATAGTTATCGAAGGCGGTGGTGAAAATGACGGCGGGCGGATTTTCCAGGCGGCCGAGGTGGCTGGCCAGTTCAATGCCGTCCATGCTGGGCATGCGGATATCGGCGAGCACGACATCAACCGGCTGCTGACGCAGGACATCGAGCGCCAGCAAGCCGTTGGCTGCTTCACCGACGACCTCGGTCGGCATTTGCCCTGCAATGTCGGACAGCAAGGCCCGCAGGCGGTCGCGGGCCAGCGGCTCGTCATCGACGATGAGGACTTTCAGCGGAGCGGTGAGGGCTTGCGGCGTTGGCATGGCAGGGTGATACGGACCTCGTAGCGGTTGTCACCGGTCTCGATTTCCAGACGGGCTTCGAGATCGTAATACAGGGCCAGCCGGTCGCGGATGTTGGTCAGGGCGATCTGGTTGCCAGCGGCATGCTGGGCCTGACCGACGGTTGGATTTGTGATGGCGATGTGCAACTCGTCGCCCTTGCGGTCGATGATGACACTCACCGTACCGCCTTCGGCCGAAGGTTCTATGCCGTGATAAACCGCATTCTCAAGTAGGGGCTGAAGGATAAGCGGGGGAATCGGCAAGTCCATCGAAATGGCGCCGATCTTCCAGTCGACCGCCAGGCGCTCACCCAGACGCAGCGTTTCGAGGGCCAGGTATTGCCGGCTCAAGGCGATTTCATCGGCAATGCTGACCATCTCCCCCGGATCGCGCATGGCGGCGCGGAACAGGTCGGACAGGGACTCCAGCGCCTCTTCGGCCTGCTGCGGCCGGGCGCGGATCAGTGACAGCACGGCATTCAGCGAATTGAACAGGAAATGCGGCCGGATACGTGCGTTCAGGGCAGCCAGGCGGGCTTCGGTGAGGACCGGGGAGATGGCCCGCGAACGCAGTTCGAAATAGGCCAGCAACATGCCGGCGGCTGCGATGGCGAGCACAACATGGCGCATAAGGCTGCCCATATCGGCCAGCGCCAGCGCAGCCGCATAGCCGAAAAATATCGCCGTCAGGCCACCGGCGAGGGCCAGTACGCAAAGCTGACCGAGGCGCAGCGGCAGGCGCCACAGGAGCTCACGCAGCAGTGAAAGAAGGGCCAGTCCGATCAGCAACAGGGGCTCGACGACCGCTGCCAGCTCGACATAATGCGCCGCCCAGCCGGCCAGATCGGGCGACTGGAGGAGCGCTGCAAGGCCAGCCAGCAGGTTGACGCCGAGCAGGACGCGCAGCATGACGCCGAAATTGCGCCAGTCGGGCAAGGGGTGAGTCGCGGGAAAGTGCCGTATACTTGTCATTCTCTGTGCAATTTACGCCTGATTTCCCGATTCTAGACCAAAGACATGACTTCCAACGCCACGCAATACACCTGGGCCGGACGCTTCTCCGAGCCGGTTTCCGATCTCGTCAAACGCTACACCGCTTCCGTCGATTTCGACCAGCGCATGTGGCGCCAGGACATACGCGGCTCGCTGGCGCACGCCCGGATGCTCGCCAAACAGGGCATCATCGCCGCCGCCGATCTGGCTGACATCGAACGTGGCATGGCTGTCGTCACCGAGGAAATCGAATCCGGCAAGTTTGAATGGTCGCTTGATCTCGAAGACGTGCACCTCAATATCGAAAAGCGGCTTACCGCCCTTGTCGGCGATGCCGGCAAGCGCCTGCACACCGGCCGTTCGCGCAATGACCAGGTGGCGACCGACATCCGCCTCTACCTGCGCGACTCCATCGACGACATCCTCGTCCTGATCAAGGCTTTCCGCAGCGCTCTGGTCGATCTGGCCGAGAAGGAAGCAGCGACGCCGATGCCCGGCTTCACCCATCTGCAAGTGGCGCAGCCGGTCACCTTCGGCCACCACATGCTGGCCTACTTCGAAATGTTCGGGCGCGATGCCGAACGCTTCGTCGATTGCCGCAAGCGGGTCAGCCGCCTGCCGCTCGGCGCCGCCGCGCTGGCCGGCACGACCTACCCGATCGACCGCGCCTTCGTCGCCGAACAACTGGGCTTTGAAGGCGTCTGCGAGAACTCGCTGGATGCCGTCTCGGATCGCGATTTCGCCATCGAATTCACCAGCGCCTGCGCCCTGCTCATGATGCACATCAGCCGCCTGTCGGAAGAACTGGTCATGTGGATGAGCCCGCGCATCGGCTTCATCCAGATCGCCGACCGCTTCTGTACCGGCTCGTCGATCATGCCGCAAAAGAAGAACCCGGACGTGCCGGAACTGGCGCGCGGCAAGACCGGCCGTGTCTACGGCCAGCTCATGAGCCTGCTCACCCTGATGAAGTCGCAGCCGCTGGCCTACAACAAGGACAACCAGGAAGACAAAGAGCCGCTGTTCGACGCTGTCGATACCGTCACCGACACCCTGCGCATCTTCGCCGACATGGCCGGCGGCATCACCGTCCGCGCTGACAACATGAAGGCCGCGCTGACCCAGGGCTTCGCCACGGCCACCGACCTCGCCGACTACCTGGTCAAGAAGGGCCTGCCCTTCCGCGACGCCCACGAGGCTGTCGGCCATGCCGTCAAGGCGGCTGAGGCCAAGGGCGTCGATCTGCCGCAACTGACGCTGGACGAACTACGCGCCTTCTGCCCGCAAGTCGAAGCCGACGTCTTTGCCGTACTCACCGTCGAAGGTTCGCTGGCCAGCCGCAACCACATCGGCGGCACCGCCCCGGAACAGGTCAGGGCCGCCATCGGCCGCGCCCGTCAGCGCCTTTAAGCAAAACAGCGGGCATCTCCGGATGCCCGCCCGGCACTTACCGCCAGGCCCGCGCCCCCATCAGGTAATTGCGGGTTTCCGACGTCTGTGCCGGCGTTTCAGGCGAGATAACGGCCACGGCCGCTTCGACCACTGGCTCGGCTGGCGCTTCCGGCACGACGGGAAGCAGCAGGTCGCGCATGCGCAGCACCGACACCAGCAACTCCTCTTCGTCGGCCGCATCCTCGATTTCCGAGAGGCGTTGTCGGGCATAGGCCGGGTCGCGCGTCAGCCGGTCCAGGTCGACCGACTGGCCTATGGTCCGCCTCACCTGCAATTTGAAGCGGGCGAGAAACTGGGCTCTTTCTATCTGCTTTTCCATCCTGAGGATTTCTCCCTCTCGAACACTATCCCCCGGAATTAGCGAAAACCGTGCCGGATGCTGCAATGCAAAAACACAACAATAAATCAGATGCTTGCCGCACACCCAAAGCAATTCGATAATTTATCCGGACTGTTGTTGGTGCAGGGATGAAAATCTCGAGCCAATTTGGTGCGACGCACAACCCGCACCAAGCAGGCAAGGGGACGACAAGACATTGGCCCTTGCGTATAATCAGCAAATACTAATATTGATGATCAAGGAAAACAGCATGTACACCACCGTCGTCGACAACACGCCACTGATCAAGGTGAGCAGCGCCAAGCATGAAGCCAACTATGCCGTGAATGGTTCGCTCATGAACCCGCTGGAAGCGTTTTACGCCTCGCTCGCCGCCTGTGCTGCGGTCTATGCCAAAAAGGCCTGCAAGGAACTCGGCCTCCCGGCAGCCGGCATCGAAATCGGCTGCAAGCCCTTCGCCGGCCCCGGCGGCCCGCTGACCCTGGCCCGATTCAAGACGGAAGTCAGCTTCCCGGCCCACTTCACGGCCGAGCAGAAGGCGAAGATCCTCGAGAGCATCGCGCATTGCGCGGTCAAGGACATCGTCGCCAACGGCCCCGGCATCGATTTCCAAGTCGCCGAAATCTGATTGCTGCCAGAGTCATAAAAAAACCGGAGACCAGCTCCGGTTTTTTATTGCAGCCGGGAAAACTCAGGCTGCGATGCCTTCCAGCAACTGCTGCAGTTCACCGGTCTGGTACATCTCTTTCATGATGTCGCAGCCGCCGACGAATTCGCCCTTGATGTAGAGCTGCGGGATGGTCGGCCAGTTGGCGTATTCCTTGACGCCATTGCGGATTTCCTCGTCGGCCAGCACATTGACGGTGACGAAATCCTCGACGCCGCAGACCTTGAGGATCTGCACGGCAGTGGCCGAAAAGCCGCACTGCGGGAAGCGGGCATCGCCCTTCATGTAGAGAACAACCGGGTTGCCGGTCACGGTGGCGTGGATGCGTTGCTGAACGTCGGACATGATGTCTCCAGATTTACAGATGAGC
>CAIYYE010000286.1 GCA_903930395.1 uncultured beta proteobacterium | reverse complement strand
TGCCGAACGGCTGCGCAATCTCGGAAAATTTACCTTTGCCGACATCGCCTCCTATCGTCTCGATCAAAATCGTATCCGCACCTTCGCGGCCATCGGTTCGCTGACTGTCGTCTGCTTCTACCTGATCGTGCAGATGGTCGGTGCTGGCCAGTTGATCCAGTTGCTGTTCGGTCTGGATTACAACTATGCGGTGGTTTGCGTCGGTATCCTGATGATGGTCTATGTCACCTTCGGCGGCATGACCGCTACGACCTGGGTGCAGATCATCAAGGCCTGCTTGCTGCTCGGTGGCGGTATCACGCTGATGCTGATGACCTTGTCGCAATTCGGCTGGTCGCTCGACAATCTCTTCAGCAAGGCCATCGAGTCGCACAAGCTGGGCGAAAAGATGATGGCGCCTGGCTCGCTCATGGCTGACCCGATCTCCGCCTTCTCCCTGTCGCTCGGCCTGCTCTTCGGTACGGCCGGCCTGCCGCACATCATGATGCGTTTCTTCACCGTGCCGAACGCCAAGGAAGCCCGCAAGTCGGTTTTCTATGCAACCGGTTTCATCGGTCTGTTCTTCCTTGTCACCATTGTGCTCGGCGCTGCGGCGATTTCCATCGTCGGCACCAACGCGGACTTCTTCGAGGGCGGCGTGGTCGGTGGCAAGCTGATCGGTGGCAACAACATGCCGGTCATGCATCTGGCCAAGGCCGTCGGCGGGGATGTCTTCCTCGGCTTCCTCTCGGCCGTTGCCTTCGCCACCATCCTGGCGGTTGTTTCCGGGCTGGCCCTGGCCGGCGCATCGGCCATCTCGCATGACCTCTACGCCCGCGTCATCAAGAAGGGCACGGCCACCAGCGCCCAGGAAATGAAGGTCACCCGCTTCGCTTCCGTCGGTCTGGGCCTTACCGCCATCCTGCTCGGCATTGCCTTCAAGGACCAGAACGTCTTGTTCCTCGTCGCCCTGGCCTTCGGCGTCGCCTCCTCGGTCAACTTCCCGGTCCTCATCCTGTCCATGTACTGGAAGGGCCTGACCACCCGTGGTGCCCTGTGGGGCGGGATTTCCGGCCTGGTCTCCTCGGTTGGCCTGGTTATCCTGTCGCCGACCGTGTGGGTCAAGATTCTCGGCAACAAGGCCGCCATCTTCCCGTACGACCACCCGGCCATCGTTTCGATGACGCTTGCCTTCTTCGTCACCTGGTTGCTCTCGGTGACCGACAAGAGCGTCCGTGCGGACAAGGAGAAGGAAGCCTACGAAGAGCAGTACATCCGCGCCCAGACCGGCCTGGGTGCTTCGGGAGCGCACGACCACTAGAGATTCAATCGACTCTGCGGGTGAGATGTCGGGACAACAGCGCCCGCCGTCTCATTCTTTCCAGGGGCCTTCGGGCCCCTTTTTTATTCGTGGGCGTGACCTGATAGTTTGTCGAATCGACCCGAGCTTGTTGTTTTGCGTCAACTCTATTACTTTTGGAATAGATACAATGGGCGCCTGATATCTGCGTACTGAGGGAGCTGGGCGAGCATGGCGTTTGTGGCCGACGAAAGATCCGTGCCGAGGATTCACCGGATCGGCACCATTGCCATGGTCCTGCTGTTGACCGTGGCACTGTCGGCATTTTTTACCTGGCAGAACCTGGCCGAGCGCCGCGACTCGATGGCACGTATCGAGCAAGGGGTCCGGGCGCAACTGGCGGATCGTCTCACGGCAGAGATGGAGCGCTCTCTGGCCTATATTGAATTTACGCGGCAGCGCAGCGAGACGGTGTTGCGGCAGAGCCTCGTGCAGCAAGTCGATCTTGCCATGCAGGTCGCCCAGGGGATTTACGACAGGGAATCAACCCGCCATCCGGCTGCGGAGGTCAAGCGCCTGATCAAGGAGGCGCTGCGTCCGGTTCGCTTTTACGACGGGCGTGGCTACTACTTCATAGATGACATGCAGGGCCAGTTCATTCTGCTGCCGACTGCGCCTCAACTCGAGGGCCAGACCATCCTCGACAACCGGGACGATACCGGGCATTTCATCATGCGCGGGCTGATCGAGGCGGCGGCAAAGCCTGACGGCGAAGGCTTTTCACGCTATCGCTGGTATCGGCCGGACGATCCGAAAGTGATGTCGGACAAGCTGGCCTATGTCCGTCGCTTCGCGCCCTATGACTGGCTGATCGGGACCGGCGACTACACCTACAAATGGGAGCAGTTGCAGCAGCAGGAAGCGATCGAGCGTTTGCGTGGCGTGCGCTTCGGGGCGACGGGCTACATCGCCCTGATCGATCGTGAGGGCAGGCCCTTGCTGTCGCCAACAAAGAAAGCCCAGGAGGGCGCATTGGCCGAATCCCTGCCGCCGGTTGAACGGGCTGCGCTCGAGGCCATTCAGGCTGCCGCCAGGGCGGGCGGGGGACTGGTGCGCTATGAGTGGCCCCATTCCGATGGCGGAACGCTGGCGACGAAAACTGCTCTCGTGCGCAGTTTCGAACCCTGGGGATGGACGGTGATTGCTACCGTATTCGATGACGAGTTCCAGGGCATGCTCGAGGCCGAGCGGGAAATCTACGAAGCTGGTGCCAGCCAGCGCTTGCTCAAGCTATTGCTGGTGGTGCTCGGGGCGCTCGGTCTGGCCCTCGTCGGTTCACTCCTGTTTTCGCGCTGGTCGAAGCGTCTGTTTGTCGACTATCACCAGAAAAACCTGGCCCAGCAGGCTGCCTTGCAGGCCAGTGAGCAGAAGCTGGCCATCATTCTCGACAGCGTCGAGGCGTATATCTATATCAAGGATAAGGATTACCGCTATCGTTACGCCAACGGTCAGGTCCGCGAGTTGTTCGGCAAGCCGATGGAAGACATCGTCGGACATGACGATACGAGTTTTTTTGACGCCGCGACGGCCGAAAATCTTCGCCGCAATGACCGGCGGGTCATCGAGCAGGGCGAGCGGGTGGCCGAGGAAGAGGTCAATACCAGCGTGGACGGTGAGGTGACCAGCGCCTATGTCTCGGTCAAACTACCCTTGCGTGATGCCGATGGCAACATATACGCCCTGTGCGGCATCTCGACCGACATTACCGCCCGCAAGCAAAGCGAGGCAGAGCTCGAAAAGCACCGCAACAACCTTGAAACCCTGGTCAGCGAACGCACCGTCCAGCTGGCTGAAGCCAAGGACGAGGCCGAGGCGGCGAGCCGGGCCAAGAGCACCTTCCTGGCCAATATGAGTCACGAGATACGGACACCGATGAATGCCATTCTCGGTCTGGCGCATCTGCTGCAAAAGGATGCCAGCGAGCCGAAGACCATAGATCATCTGGGCAAGTTGACCGACTCGGCCAAACATCTGCTCGACATCATCAACAACGTGCTCGATTTCTCGAAAATCGAAGCCGGCAAGCTGTCACTCAACAACGCCGACTTCTCGCCGGCCCAGGTCGTTGCCTACAGCCTCAGCATGTTGGGTGAGCGGGCGATGGCCAAGGGATTGCAACTCGAGAGCGAGATCGATCCGGCCTTGCCGGCCATGGTCAATGGCGACGCCCTGCGTCTCGAGCAATGTCTGCTCAACTACCTGGGCAATGCCATCAAGTTCTCCGAGCAGGGACGGATAGTCGTGCACGCGTCGCTTATCGAGGACGACGGCAAGACTGTGCTCCTCCGTTTTGCCGTGGCGGATCAGGGCGTCGGCATCACGCCGGAACAAAGTGCCAGCCTGTTCAATCCCTTCATCCAGGCCGATGCCACGATGACCCGGCGCTTTGGCGGGACCGGCCTGGGCCTGGCCATCTGTCGCCAGTTGGCCAACATGATGGGAGGGGAGGTAGGCGTCGACAGCGAAGCAGGGGTCGGTAGCAGCTTCTGGCTGACGGTGCGTCTACCCAAGGCGGCCGGTGAGGCGATTTCGTTGGTGCCGGGCGAAGCATCCCCGGTCTTGCCGGAAGTGTTGATCGGCCAAAAATTTGGCGGCGCCCGTGTTTTGCTGGTTGAAGATGATCCGGTCAGTCGCGAAGTGGCGTGCGAACTTCTGCGCATGGCCGGCCTCGCAGTGGATGTCGCGGAAAATGGCCAGCAGGCCGTAAACGCGGTGCAGGCCGCTGATTACGCGCTGGTCCTGATGGACATGCAAATGCCGGTGATGGGCGGTCTGGAGGCAACCCGCGCCATTCGTCGGCTCGCGGGCAAGGCGAGCCTGCCTATTCTGGCGATGACCGCCAATGCCTTCGAGGAGGACAGGCAGGAATGCCTGGATGCGGGAATGAACGACCACGTCGGCAAGCCGGTCGATCCCGATGTGCTCTATGCGACCCTGCTCAAGTGGCTGGGGCGGGCCGGCTGATCAGGCGGAGCGGCTTTTCACGTCGCGCCCGGCCCGGCGCCGATTATTTCAGCACGCTCGAACAGTGAACGGATGACCACCTTGCGGATGCCTGGATTGTCCGGCACGGCGTACATCACGTCAGTCATCATTTCCTCGAAAATGCCGCGCAGGCTGCGCGCCCCGGCCTTGTATTCGATGGCCAGTTCGGCCATCTGGTCGAAAACGGCGGGGGCGATCTGGAGGTCCACGCCGTCCGCCCCCAGCATCGCCTTGAACTGACGGTAGAGAGCGTTTTTCGGTTCGGTCAGGATGCGCACCAGCATCTCCTGCGTCAGTTCATGCAGGCGCGTGACGATGGGCAGGCGGCCGGCGAATTCGGGGATCAGGCCGAATTCGAGCAGGTCGGTCGGTTTGACGCGGGCGTTGAGGCGCTCGAGGATTTGCTGGTCGTCGCCGCCAGTCGCCGAGATGAAGCCGAAGGTATGGGTCCGCGTCAGGATGTGATCGAGACCGACGAAAGCGCCGCCGCAGATGAAGAGGATGTTGCCGGTGTCGATGTGTTGCCCGTCCTTGAGGCGTACTGGCGAGCCTTCCATGATCTTGAGCAGGGCGTGCTGGACGCTTTCACCCGAAGTGGCGCGGGCCTGGCCACCGATGGCCTTGAGCTTGTCGACTTCATCGACGAAGACGATGCCGCGCTGGGCGCGGGCGATGTCGCCATTGGCGCGGTCGAGGAGGCGGTGCAGGATGGCCTCGATCTCGTCGCCGACAAACTGCGTCTGGGCCAGCGAGGTGGCATCGGCGGTGACGAAAGGGACATCAAGGATGCGGGCCAGCGTGTCGCAGAGCAGGGTCTTGCCGCTGCCGGTCGGGCCGATGAGCAGGATGTTGCTTTTTGTCAGTTCGACTTCGTCGGCGCCGGCATTTGCCGCCATGCGCCGGTAATGCGCGTAAATCGCCACGGCCAGCGTGCGCTTGGCCGCTTCCTGGCCGATCACGTGTTCGGAAAGCCGGCGGACGATTTCGCTGGGTTTGAGCTGGACAGACATCGGGGCACTCCCTGATCGGAATGCCCCGATGCTAGACCGGTCAGCCCTTTTCGGGAAGCACGATATTGACTTCCAGGACTTCGTAATTGCCCTGTTTTTCGAGCGAAACGCGGATGTCCTCGGTGTTCACCTTGACGTACTTGGAGATCACGGCGATCAATTCGCGTTGCAGGTCGGGCAGGAAGTTGGCGCTGCTGCCGCCGCCATCGCGTTCATGGGCGATGATCAGCTGCAGGCGCTCCTTGGCGAGATGGGCGGTTTTCGGCTTGTTGCCGAAGAGCATCGAAAGCAGCGACATCTCACTTGCCTCCGAAGAGGCGCTTGAGCAGGCCCGGCTTGACGTAGTCGACGAAGCGCAGCGGCTTGTCCTCGCCGAGGAAGCGGGCGATCACGTCGTTGTAGGCTTCGGCCGCATCGGTATCTTTCTGGTGGATGACTGGCGAACCCTGGTTGGAGGCTTGCAGTACTTCTTCCGATTCGGGAATGACGCCGATGATGGGCACCCGGAGGATTTCCTGGATGTCCTTGTATGACAGCATTTCGCCGGCTTCGACGCGGGTCGGGTTGTAGCGCGTGATGAGCAGGTGTTCCTTGACCGGTTCGCGGCCTTCGATGGCGCGGCGCGACTTGGCCTGGAGAATGCCGAGGATGCGGTCGGAGTCGCGTACCGAGGAGACTTCCGGGTTGGTCACGACGAGGGCTTCGTCGGCGAAGGCGAGGGCCATGATGGCGCCCGATTCGATACCGGCCGGCGAGTCGCAGACGATGTAGTCGAAGCCCTGGTGTTCGAGTTCCTTGATGACCTTCTCGACACCTTCTTCGGTCAATGCATCCTTGTCGCGCGTCTGCGAGGCGGGCAGCACGTAGAGGTTGTCGGCGTGCTTGTCCTTGATCAGGGCCTGGGTCAGCGTTGCTTCGCCGTTGATGACATTGATCAGGTCATAGACGACGCGGCGTTCGCAGCCCATGATCAGGTCGAGATTGCGCAGGCCGACGTCGAAGTCGATGACGGCCGTCTTGAAGCCGCGCTGCGCGAGGCCGGTGGAAAAGCTGGCGCTGGTGGTGGTCTTGCCGACCCCGCCCTTGCCGGAAGTAACGACGATGATTCTGGTCACGTGTGTTCTCGCTGGGTAAGTGGTGGAAAAAGCTCGCGTCGAAACGCGCGATTAACGGAGCGCCAGGGCGGCAACGGTCAGGCAGCTGTCGCCACATGCTTCGCTGAGACAGACCGTCGCCGGCTGGCGGGCGAGTTCGGCGGGAACGCCGGCCTCGAAAGTGCGGTAGATGCCGGCCACGGAAACCAGTTCGGCTTCCAGGCTGGTGGTGAAGATGCGGGCCGACTTGTCGCCGCTGGCGCCGGCCAGGGCGCGGCCGCGCAAGGGGGCGTAGACGTGGATGTGGCCGTCGGCAATGACTTCGGCGCCGGCGCTGACCATGGCCGTGACGATCAGGTCGCAGCCCCTGGCGTAGAAGCGCTGGCCGGAACGCAGCGGCTTGTCGAGGACGACGGTGCGCGGCGGCGGTTCCGGGACTGCCGCCGGC
>CAIYYE010000285.1 GCA_903930395.1 uncultured beta proteobacterium | reverse complement strand
GCGCTTCGGCATGGACGATCATCGACAAGGCCGGACGATCCTTGACTGAACCGGCCGGGTTGTTGCCTTCCAGCTTGGCGAGGATAACGTTGTTGCGCCGCTCGTTGTCGGCCCCCGGAATGCGGACCAGGCGAACCAGCGGTGTGTTTCCGACAAAATCCTGCAGCGTTTTATACATTGCGATTGAGCCACTCGATATATTGGGAGACGCCCTCTTCGACCGTTGCCATCGGGGCAATGTAGCCGGCATCGCGCAGGCGTGTCAGATCGGCCTGGGTAAATGCCTGATACTTGCCCTTCAGGGCCTCGGGGAAGGCTATGTATTCGAGCAAGCCCTGTGCCCGGAGTTCGGACAGGCTGAGCGGTGCATCGCCCTTGGCCTGACGGCAGCCGTTGGCGGCGGCGACGGCGACATCGTTGAAGCTCTGCGCCCGACCGGAGCCGAGGTTGAAGATGCCGGATTTTTCCGGATGGTCGAGGAAGAACAGATTGACCTTGGCGACGTCGCCGACAAAGACGAAATCGCGCATCTGGCCACCGTTTTCATAACCATGCGAGCCCTCGAAGAGCTTGACCTTGCCCTCGGCGCGGAACTGGTTGAAGTTGTGGAAGGCAACCGAGGCCATACGCCCCTTGTGTGTCTCGCGCGGACCATAGACATTGAAGTAACGGAAACCGACGACCTGCGACGACGGATTCTGGGCCAGCTTCTGGCGGACGATCTGGTCGAACAGAAACTTGGAATAGCCGTAGACGTTAAGCGGACCTTCGTACTGGCGCTCTTCCTTGAACACACTGCTGGCACCGTAGGTTGCCGCGCTCGAGGCATAGATGAACTGGACTTCCTGATCGAGGCACCAGTCGAGCAGGATGGTGGAGTAACGGTAATTGTTCTCCATCATGTAGCGACCATCGGTTTCCATGGTGTCGGAACAGGCACCCTCATGGAAAATGGCATCGATCTCGCCGTCGAAATGGCCGGCCTGAATGCGCGCGATGAAATCGTGCTTGTCGATGTAATCGGCAATTTCGCAATCGATCAGGTTCTTGAACTTGTCGGCCTTGGTCAGGTTGTCGACCGCGATGATCTTCGTGACGCCGCGCTCGTTCAAGGCCTTGACGATGTTGGAACCGATGAAGCCGGCGGCGCCGGTAACGACTGTGTACATAATTGTTCCTTACAGGGCAGCGGCGAGTTCTTCGCGACTGACGACAGCGGTACCGAGCTTGCCGACGACAATGCCGGCAGCGATGTTGGCGACGCGGATGGCTTCGGCCCAGTCGGCACCGGCGGCGATCATGACGGCCAGCGTGGCAATCACCGTATCGCCGGCACCGGAGACGTCGAAGACCTCGCGGGCCAGCGCCGGCTGGTGGTGGGTTTCATCGGCGAACAGGGTCATGCCCTCTTCGCTGCGGGTCACCAGCAGGGCTTCGAGACCGAGATCGCCGCGCAGCTTGCGCGCCTTGGCGGCCAGTTCGTCATCCGAGGACCAGCGACCGACAACTTCCTTCAACTCGGAACGATTCGGCGTAATGACCGTGGCGCCAGCGTACTTGCCCCACTCGTCGCCCTTGGGATCGACCAGCACCGGTTTGTCGTGGGCGCGGGCGATGCGGATCATCTCGGCGATATGGGTCAATCCGCCCTTGCCATAGTCGGACAGCACAACGACATCGGACTGCACGACGCGGGTTTCAAAATCGGCCAGCTTGGCCTGAAGCACCTCGTGCGACGGCGTCGTTTCGAAATCGATACGCAGCAATTGCTGTTGACGACCGATCACACGCAGTTTGACCGTGGTGTCGATCTCTGGGTCGATGTGCAGGTTGGCATCGATCTGGCCTTCGTCGAGCAGACGGCCCAGGGTACGCCCGGCCTCGTCATCACCGACTACCGAGAGCAGGGCCGAAACGGCGCCGAGCGAAGCAGCATTGCGGGCGACGTTGGCCGCTCCGCCGAGCCGCTCTTCCATGCGCTGGACCTTGACTACCGGCACCGGGGCTTCCGGCGAAATACGGCTGACTTCGCCAAACCAGTAGCGGTCGAGCATGACGTCGCCGACGACGAGCAGGCGAACCTGGGCAATTTTTTCGAGCAGGCTGCCGTTCATGGATCAGCGTCCGATAGCGAAATATTCGATGCCGGAAGCGCGCACGAATTTCGGGTCGTACAGGTTGCGGCCATCGAAGATCACCGGGTTCTTGAGCGTCGACTTGATCGCCTCGAAATCCGGGCTGCGGAATTCCTTCCATTCGGTCACGATGAGCAGTGCATCGGCTTCGGTCAGCGCGCCCATCGGGCTTTCGGCGTAGCGCAGCCGGCTGTCGTCACCGAAGATGCGCTGCGTTTCATGCATGGCGACCGGATCGTAGGCCGTCACCGTGGCGCCGGCCGCGAAGAGGTCGGCGATCAGCTCGCGACTGGGCGCTTCGCGCATGTCGTCGGTATTCGGCTTGAAAGCCAGGCCCCAGAGGGCGAAATGCTTGCCCTTGAGGTCGCCGAAGCGGCCCTTGAGCTTGCCGGTCAGCACGTGCTTCTGGGCATCGTTGGCTTCCTCGACAGCGGTCAGCACCTTGAGGCTGATGCCGGCATCGTCCTTGGCAGTGGCGATCAGCGCCTTGACGTCCTTGGGGAAACAGGAGCCGCCGTAGCCGCAACCGGGGTAAAGGAAGTGGTAACCGATACGCGGGTCAGAGCCTATGCCCTGACGCACCATTTCGATGTCGGCACCGAGCACTTCGGCCAGGTTGGCGAGTTCGTTCATGAAGCTGATGCGCGTCGCCAGCATGGCGTTGGCGGCGTACTTGGTCAGCTCGGCGCTCTTCACGTCGGTGATGATGAGGCGTTCGTGATTGCGCTGGAAGGGTGCGTAGAGGGCGCGCATGAGGTGGATGGCCTGATCTTCCTCGGCACCGACGACGATGCGGTCGGGGCGCATGAAGTCTTCAACGGCCGCGCCTTCCTTGAGGAATTCCGGGTTGGAGACAACGCTGTAGGGGATGCTGACACCGCGCTTGGCCAGTTCGTCGGCAATCGCCGCCTTGACCTTGGCGCCGGTGCCAACCGGCACCGTGCTCTTGTCGACGACGACCTTATAGTCAGTCATCAGGCGGCCGATATTGCGGGCGGCGCCGAGCACGTACTGGAGGTCGGCCGAACCATCCTCATCGGGCGGCGTGCCGACAGCGATGAACTGGATCGTGCCGTGCTGCACGGCCTTTTCGACATCGGTGGTGAAGTGCAGGCGGCCGGCGGCGACATTGCGGCGGACCATTTCCTGCAGACCGGGTTCGAAAATCGGAATGCCGCCTTCTTCCAGAATGCGGATCTTTTCCGGATCGACGTCCAGGCAAAGGACGTCATTGCCGACTTCGGCCAGACAGGTGCCACTGACCAGACCGACATAGCCCGTACCGACAACGGTAATTTTCATAAGATTTCCTACAAGGATTGATCGAATTCTTCGCCACGCCGTGGCGGGTAGGTTTCCCAGCCGCCGCAGGCCGGACAGCGCCAGTAAAACTGACGCGCCTTGAAGCCGCAATTATCGCATCGATAGCGCGACAGGCGCTTGGTGTAGCCCTGGATGATGGTCTTCGCCAGCTCGACATCGGCCCGCACTTCCGGCGCCACCAATGGCAGTCGCGCACTCATGAGCTTTTCCAGACCGAGCAGGGTCGGATTGCGTTGCAGTTCGGCGCGGACCAGACGGTAGGCAGCTTCGACGCCTTCATTTTCGAGGACCAGTTGATTGACCACTTCAAGCAGGTCGAGCGAGGGATAGCGTTCGAGATAGCCGCTCAGCAACGCAATGCCTTCGGCCGGGCGCTCCAGCTTGCGGTAAGCCTCAAGCAGGCGCTGGGCGACCAGTGCCAGATAGGCCGGGTCCTGCTGCTCGATACGCTGCCAGGCCTCGATGGCGCCGTTGATATCGCCCTCCTGCAAGAGGAGATCGCCCTGCAGGAGACTGGCCCGCACGCACTTGCGGTTTTCCTGGGTGGCCACCTCGAGGTATTCGCGCGCCGCATCGGGGCGCGAACGCATGATTTCGTTGGCCGCCAGTTCGCAGTAGTACTCGGCGATATCGCGATGCGAAGCGACATCGGGCAATTCACGCGCGATCTGGACGGCTTTCAGCCATTCTTTTTCGACCTGATAGATTTCCAGCAGGTGGCGCTTGGCCTCTTCTTCAAAGCTGCTACCCAGCAACTTGTTGAAAATTTCCTCGGCGCGGTCGAGCAGACCAGCTTTGAGGTAGTCCTGGCCGAGTTCCGACAGCGCCTGCAGACGCACCTTTTCATCGAGGTCCGGCAGGTCGATCAGGTTCTGGTGCATGCGGATCGCGCGCTCCGTTTCGCCCCGACGGCGAAACAGGTTGCCCAGGGCAAAGTGCAGTTCGACCGTCTGTGAATCGACCTTGGCGACTTCGAGAAAGGAGTCGATGGCCTTGTCCGGCTGCTCGTTGAGCAGGAAATTCAGGCCCTGAAAATAGGAGCGCGGCAAGGTGCGGGACTCATGCACCACCTGCTGCATGTCGACGCGCGCGGCTATCCAACCCAGCGCAAAAAAGGCCGGCACCAGCAGTAGCTGCCAGTATTCAAATAAATCGTTCATACAACCGGAGGGACTTCCTGAGTGAGTGAAGCAGGCTTGCGCGCGGCTTCGCGCTTGAGGCGCGTGATATCGCGACGTTGCCGGAAAATGACACCGAGCAGGGAAAGTGCTCCGATGATCACGCCGCCGACAAAGAAGGCAAGCAGGGCGAGCACCAGCGGCGCCTGCCAGATTGTTCCGGGAAGTAGACGAAGGCTTACCGGATCGGTGTTCTGGGTCGCAAAAACAACCAGGAAGACAAAAATGATAGCCCGTAAGGCCCAGGTCAGTGCTGTCATGACATTCAATAAAAAAGGGCAGTGAAATCATTCACTGCCCTGAATCTACCACATTGGGCCAAGCCCGGTGTCAGATCGCCTGATCGACTCTTTCGCGCAATTCCTTACCAGCCTTGAAGTGGGGAACCCACTTGGCCGGGACGCCAACCTTTTCCCCTGATTTGGGGTTACGGCCCGTACGCGGTGGCCGATAGTTGAGCGCAAAGCTGCCGAATCCGCGGATCTCGATACGATCGCCGCGCACAAGTGCTTCGGACATCGCATCGAGAATCATCTTGACCGCAAAATCAGCATCTTTCGCGACCAGCTGGGGAAACCTCTCCGCCAGCCGGGCGATGAGCTCGGATTTGGTCATGCTTTTTTGCCTTATCAGCCTTGCTGGTTGAGCTTGGCCTTCAGAAGGGCACCCAGGTTGGTCGTGCCAGAAGCAGCGGCGGAAGATTCAGCAGAGAGTTTCTGCATGGCTTCGTGCTGTTCGGCATTGTCCTTGGCCTTGATGGACAGGTTGATACCACGGGTCTTGCGATCCACGTTGATGATCATGGCTTCAACCGTATCGCCCACCTTGAGGTGTTGCGACAGGTCGTCGATACGATCACGCGAGAATTCGGAAGCGCGCAGGTAACCTTCGTTCTCACCGTCCAGCGTCAGCACGGCGCCGCGAGCGTCAACCGTCTTCACGGTGCAGTTCACGATGCTGTTCTTTTCGTGGGTGGCGATGAAGTTGGTGTACGGGTCACCTTCCATCTGCTTGATACCGAGGGAGATACGCTCCTTCTCGACGTCGATGCCGAGGACCAGCGCCTCAACTTCGTCGCCCTTCTTGAAGTTGCGGATGGCTTCTTCGCCGGTCGCGGACCAGGACAGGTCGGACAGGTGAACCAGACCATCGATACCACCGGGCAGGCCGATGAAGATGCCGAAGTCGGTGATCGACTTGATGGC
>CAIYYE010000284.1 GCA_903930395.1 uncultured beta proteobacterium | reverse complement strand
GGCATCACCATCTCGACGCCTTCCGGCAGGTCGATGGAGCCGGTCACGTCGGTCGTGCGGAAGTAGAACTGCGGACGGTAACCATTGAAGAACGGGGTGTGACGGCCGCCTTCATCCTTCGACAGGATGTACACTTCAGACGTGAAGTGGGTATGCGGCTTGACCGAACCCGGCTTGCACAGCACCTGGCCGCGCTCGACATCTTCACGCTTCGTGCCGCGCAGCAGCGCGCCAACGTTGTCACCAGCCTGACCTTGGTCCAACAGCTTGCGGAACATTTCAACACCGGTACAGGTGGTCTTGACGGTCGGGCGGATACCAACGATTTCGATTTCTTCGCCAACCTTCACCACGCCACGCTCGATACGGCCGGTCACAACCGTGCCACGACCCGAGATCGAGAAGACGTCTTCAACCGGCATCAGGAACGGCTGATCAACAGCACGCTCAGGCGTCGGGATGTAGGTGTCCAGCGCATCGGCCAGACGGAAGATGGCGGGTTCGCCGATTTCAGACTGGTCGCCTTCCAGCGCCTTCAGGGCAGAGCCGTGAATGATCGGGGTGGCATCACCCGGGAAGTCGTACTTGTCGAGCAGCTCGCGCAGTTCCATTTCAACCAGCTCAAGCAGTTCGGCGTCGTCCACCATGTCGCACTTGTTCATGAACACCAGAACGTACGGCACGCCAACCTGACGGGCCAGCAGGATGTGCTCGCGGGTCTGCGGCATCGGGCCGTCAGCGGCCGAACAAACCAGAATCGCGCCGTCCATCTGGGCAGCACCGGTAATCATGTTCTTGACGTAGTCAGCGTGACCCGGGCAATCCACGTGGGCGTAGTGACGGTTCGCGGTTTCGTATTCAACGTGGGCGGTATTGATCGTAATACCACGGGCCTTCTCTTCCGGCGCCGCGTCGATTTCGTCATACTTCTTGGCCGAACCACCAAACTTGGCGGACAGAACCGTCGTGATCGCCGCCGTCAAAGTCGTCTTGCCATGGTCAACGTGACCAATCGTGCCAACGTTTACGTGCGGCTTGGTACGTTCAAATTTCTCTTTTGCCATTATCCGTTCTCCAGCAATTACTTCTTGTTAATGACTGCCTCGGCGACGTTCTTCGGCGCTTCGGTGTAGTGCTTGAATTCCATCGAGTAGGTAGCCCGGCCTTGCGACAGCGAACGCACGGAGGTCGAGTAACCGAACATTTCGGACAGGGGAACTTCGGCCTTGATGACCTTGATGCCGCCAACCTGATCTTCCATGCCCTGAACGATGCCACGACGCGACGAGAGGTCACCCATGACGTTGCCCATGTACTCTTCCGGCGTTTCGACTTCAACCGCCATCATCGGCTCGAGGAGCGTCGGGCTGGCCTTCTTCATGCCTTCCTTGAAGGCCATCGAGGCGGCCATGCGGAATGCGTTTTCGTTGGAGTCAACGTCGTGGTAGGAACCGTCAAACAGCGTGAACTTGACGTCAACCACCGGGAAGCCAGCCAGAACACCACTGGTCACGGCATCGCGCAGGCCCTTGTCGACCGCCGGGATGAATTCACGGGGAACGACGCCGCCCTTGATGGCATCGACGAATTCGTAGCCCTTGCCGGCTTCGTTCGGCTCGATCTTGAGCCAGACGTGACCGAATTGACCGCGACCGCCGGACTGCTTGACGAACTTGCCTTCCTGCTCGACCGACTTCTTGATGCACTCGCGGTAGGCCACTTGCGGGGCGCCAACGGTGGCTTCAACGTTGAATTCGCGACGCATGCGATCAACCAGAATTTCCAGGTGCAGTTCGCCCATACCGGAAATGATGGTCTGACCGGATTCTTCGTCGGTACGCACGCGGAAGGACGGATCTTCCTGGGCCAGACGGCCGAGGGCGAGGCCCATCTTTTCCTGGTCAGCCTTGGTCTTCGGTTCGACGGCAACGTGAATCACCGGCTCCGGGAAGATCATGCGTTCCAGCGTAATGACCTTTTGCGGATCACACAGGGTGTCACCAGTCGTCGCTTCCTTGAGACCAACGGCAGCAGCGATGTCGCCAGCGCGCACTTCCTTGATTTCTTCACGCTGGTTGGCGTGCATCTGCAGAATACGACCCAGACGCTCCTTACGACCCTTGACCGGGTTGTAGACGGTGTCGCCCGAATTGATCACGCCGGAATAGACGCGGAAGAAGATCAGCTGGCCGACGAACGGGTCGGTCATGATCTTGAAAGCCAGAGCCGAGAAAGCTTCGTCATCGGCAGCACGGCGCTCGCCTTCGGATTCGTTCTCGAGAATGCCCTTGACCGGCGGAATATCGACCGGCGACGGCAGCAGTTCAATCACGGCGTCGAGCATCTTCTGCACGCCCTTGTTCTTGAACGCGGTGCCGC
>CAIYYE010000283.1 GCA_903930395.1 uncultured beta proteobacterium | reverse complement strand
GCCCGGCCTGATCAAGCGCGTTAATGTTGATATCGAAGCGCAGGCGCCCTTCGGCGCGAACGATTGCGATGGCGCCTCCGACGCGGGGAAAAATCTCGGCATCGCTGACGGTCAGGATGGCCTGCTTGTCCACCTCGCGAATGATGCTGGCGAAGTGGCTTGCTTCAGATTCGGGAACGAAGAGTTCCTGGCAATTGACGATTTGCTCGGCACTGCTCACCTTGCGGATGCGCAATTCGCGCCCGCCGATCAGCCGGCCTTCATGGGCGGTCAGATAGGGGGCCAGATTGCTGCGGCCAAACAGGCAAAGGTTGATCGGGGCACTGCTCTCCGGCCACTCGACGTACTTCAGGAAGTTGATCAGGTAGGCCGCCTTGAGCTGGGACTCGGTCGTTACCTCGCCGGCGGCCGGCGCTATCGCCAGTCCGGCGGCGGCTGCCAAAATGGCCAGCCAGCGCAAAATCCGGGCGAATCTTCCCTGTCTCATGGTGGCGTCAGGTGGGCTTGCGGCGGAACATGATCGATTGGCGGCTTCTTTACGGGCAGACAGGGCGTAGCGCCGGTATGTCAGTAAATTCTTGTTGTGCGCCACGTCGTTTCTGATTTCATCATATATCGAGAAATATAGCCAATCTATCGATTATGCCATTTGCAAGCCGGTGATCCGGGCTGCCTTTTCACGAACCGGGATGTGCCTCAGGCGAGGAGGGCGACAGCCTTGATCTGGGCGCGCAGGGCCAGTCCGGGATGTATCCCCAGTTTTTCGACCGAGCGTCGGGTAATCCGGGAAAGCAGGGGTGTGCCGGCGGCATCCAGTTTGACCAGCACATGGCCCGGCGTCTCGGTGGGCGCCAGGTCGACGACGAGCGCATTGACGCAGTTCAGGATGCTGCTCCCGGTCTGTGCCGTCAGTGCGAGACTGACGTCGCGCGCGTGGATGCGACAACGCAAGGGTGTGCCAGGCGGCTCCGGGCGCCGCGAAACGTAGATCGCACCACCGGGGAATTCGAGCCGCGTCAGCTCGTCGGCTTCATGCTCGGCGACGCGGGCTTCAATGACCACGCCGGCATCGTCGGCGAAGGCGCCGGGCAGGTCGATGCGACTCAGCACATCGTTGAGTGCGCCGCTCGCCACCACCTGGCCGGCGTCGAGCAGAACCAGGTGATCGGCCAGGCGGGCGACCTCATCCGGCGCATGGCTGACGTAGATGATGGGGATGGCGAGTTCGCGGTGCAGGCGTTCGAGATAGGGCAGGATTTCCAGCTTGCGCTTGAGATCGAGCGCGGCCAGCGGTTCGTCCATGAGCAGGATGGCGGGATTCGAGAGCAGGGCGCGGGCGATGGCAACACGCTGGCGTTCGCCGCCCGAAAGTTGATTCGGCGAACGTTCCAGAAGCGCCGAAACACCCAGCAACTCGGCTATTTCGGGCAAACCGTGGTCTGTCCCCGGTTTTCTCGGGTTTGCT
The DNA here is from genome assembly GCA_903930395.1 of uncultured beta proteobacterium. Taxonomy (GTDB): domain Bacteria; phylum Pseudomonadota; class Gammaproteobacteria; order Burkholderiales; family Rhodocyclaceae; genus Azonexus. Next base: position 1,140 of record CAIYYE010000283.1, on the reverse strand, counting down.
CTCTTTTGCCCGAATTCCATGTTGCGGCGTACCGACAGGTGGGGGAAGAGGCTGGCTTCCTGAAAGACCACGCCGAGCGCCCGCCGGTGCGGCGGCAGGAAATGTGCGCGTGATTCGTCCTGCCAGACCTCGTCGCCCAGCGCGAAATAGCCGTCGGCAGCCCGCTCCAGCCCGGCCATGGCGCGCAGGCAGGTCGTCTTGCCCGAACCGGAGTGGCCGAACAGTGCCGTAATGCCCTGCGCGGGCAGGCAGAGGTCGACATCGAGCCTGAAACCCTGGCGCTCAATCCCAAACCTGGCGCGGATTTGACCTGTCATGCCATTTTTCGCCGGGCCGGATTGAAGGTGTAGAGCGCCATCAGTACGACAAAGCTGAACAGCACCATGCCACCGGAGAGCCAGTGTGCCTGGGTGTATTCGAGCGCCTCGACATGATCGTAGATCTGCACCGAGACGACCCGCGTCTTCTCGGGAATATTGCCGCCTATCATCAGGACGATGCCGAACTCGCCCACTGTGTGGGCAAAGCCGAGAATGGCGCCGGACAGGAAACCGGGTCGAGCCAGGGGAACGGCCACCGACCAGAAGGTATCCCAAGGGCTGGCGCGCAGCGTCGCGGCGACCTCTAGCGGCCGTTCGCCGATGGCCTCGAAAGCGTTCTGGATCGGTTGCACGACAAAAGGGAGCGAGTAAAACACCGAGGCGATGACCAGTCCTGGAAAGGTGAAAGGCAGCAGGCCGAGGCCGAGCGACTGGGTCAGCTCTCCGATGGGCCCGTTCGGCCCCATGGTGATGAGCAGGTAGAAACCGATGACGGTCGGCGGCAGGACCAGCGGCAGGGCGACGACCGCTCCGACCACGCCCTTGAGCAGCGATGACGTGCGCGCCAGCCACCAGGCGATGGGCGTGCCGATGAGCAGCAACAACAGCGTGACCGTCGTGGCCAACTTGAGAGTCAGCCAGATGGCGGCGAGGTCAGCGCTTTCCATGGTCAGAAAACCGGGGACAGACCACGGTTTTTGATCCGCTAAACCGTGGTCTGTCCCCGGTTTCAGTCGGCAATTTTGTGGGGGAAATGATCATGGCCGGAAGATATACCACCGGGGCGCTGAAGTTCAAAGTGGGGGCGGGTAAAGCCATG
>CAIYYE010000282.1 GCA_903930395.1 uncultured beta proteobacterium | reverse complement strand
GTAGCGACGGTTCCCCACGGTGATGCATCGGCTCGTTGCCGTGCAGGGGTCGGGATGGGTCGTCCAGTCATGGCTGGAGTTGGGCGAAAATTCCGGTGCCACGACATAGAAAAACTGGTCTTTCCACTTGTCCCACCAGCCATCCGGGCTCTGCATCTTCGAGCTTCCGCTACTATCCAGCGGCTTGCCGGCGAGGCGCCACCAGCCGGGCAGGCAGCGATCAATGATCAGGAGGCGGCAATTGTCGGGTGACGAAGAGCAGCCGGCAGGGACGAGTGCGTTTTTGGTCGAGGTTCGTGAGCTGCCAACGCGATAGGCGGGGCGCCCGGCATATTGGCCGCTCAGGTCGTCGAAACTGTCGTTGTCGAAATCGGCGACATCGAGGCGTGAGGCCCAAGGCAGGCGCTTGTCTGCGGGGTCTGTGTTGTTTTTTCCGTAGTAGGCGAGGCAGGCTGCCAGATTTTGCGCCAGGCCATATTTGCTTTCATCGCTACCATCCGTGTCGCCGGGATCGTACAGGTGCCTGGTGAAATCCGTGCGCTTCTCGATGGCGCGGGCAAACAAGTCGTTGCGGCTGATGGTGATCAGGCGGTCATTGCTCAGCGTATCCCCGCTCGGGCCATGCACCGGGCCGGCAATCAGAACGTTCTTGCCGTTGGGGTCCGGATTGAGGGCCGCATTGTCGTAGCGGGTGCCATTCAACTGAATGCCATCGAGATAGGCGCTGGCCGTGTAGTTGCCGCCGCACTGATCGGTGCCGCTCAGCGGCGAGCGATCCTGGCCGGCCAGGGCGGGGCCGGGGGAGAAGACCACGGCGATGACATCGGATTCGATGAGCCGGCCTTGTCCATCATGTATCTCGAAAGTGCCCGGCGAATCCCAGTTGAGGAGGTGGGCTGAAGGGTTGGCCTTGAAGGCGCCGGAGACGGCATACCACAGACATTCGCCATGGCCGTCGCGCAGCGGGCCACTGCCCAGCGAGCGCCAGGGCAGGCGGCCGATGGCAGCAAGGTCGCGGCGGTTGCAGGACGAATTTTGCGACCCCTCGCCGGTGATGTTCAGGCCCGTTTCGGGACAGGGCAGCGTGCCGGGTGGCAGGGTGATGTCGTCATCCGTGGTTTTTCCCGGTGGATGGGCATTGGTCCTCTGCAGCTCGCCATGCGCCAGGGCAAAGGCGATCAAGGCTTCCCTGGCCTGCCTTAGGGCGCCTTCGGTCCGCTCTTCCTGCGCCTGGTCAATCCTGTTGTTCCAGGCCTGCAGGAACAGGGTGCTGCCCAGGCCGAGGGTCAGAAAAACGAGGAGCAGGGCATTGCCGTACTGCGCCGTGGCCGGGGCCGACATCTGGGCACGGGCAAGGACATCCGGATGCTGTTTGCTTTTGAAAATCGCTGGCAAAAATGGGAGCGACATCGGACTGCTCCAGAGTATTGGATGTCAGCCGATTCTATGTAAATTTCCCGCGAGAGGCGAACTAAATTGACAATGGCATATTTCGGGGTGCCGCGAATGTCATCGCGGGGCCATGAGGACCGTCCGATTTATGGCCGTCGGTCGCCCGGTTTGATGGTGATGCTGCCGCCGCGCAGGAGGCTTTCGCGTTCCCCGGTTTCCGGATTGAAGGTGTCGCCCACGGCGGTACGGGCCGGGGAGGCGCCATCCCAGCTGGCTTGTCCGTTGATCCAGCGCATGCGACGTCCGTTGCTGCTGCGGACTTCGCCGTTAAGCGTCTGGCTGGCTTCCGCCTCGCCGGCGTTGGGCATAAAAAGGGGGTTGTGCCGGCGCTGGAGGTCGAGTCTGGCCCGTTGTTCCGGATCGAGGAAGAGGCGGCCGAGCGGGCCTTCTTCGGCAAGGCATGGGGGCATGCTCAGGGCCAGCAGGAGATGAACCAGCAGGAGATGAGGCAGCGGGCGGGCGGCACTCATTTCTTCTCGCTCACTTGGCGTGCCGTGAGCCACTGCATTTCGCATTCGGCGGCAAGCTTGGCCAGGGACTGGCGCGCATCGGCCTGGGCCGGAAGGGGCGACAGGCTGCAGTGGCGGACGATGATCAAGGCCTTGGCATTTTTCTGGAGCGCGACCAGAAAGTTGAGCAGGTCTTCTTCGTGGAGCAGGCGGAGCTCCACGCGCAGCGGGCTGGCGTACCACGCATAGCTTGCGTCGCCCGCCTTGTCGAGAGCGGTCTGGATGCCGAATTCGTAGCTCATGCCGGGGATCCGCAGCTCGCGCTGAATGTCGCGCAGCAACTCCATCCAGTCCAGGCGTTTTTCTTCACCGGTGATGCCGGCATTCTGGAGTTGCTGGAGCAGTTGGGTCCGCTCCTTGATGTCCTGCTCTTCGGTGCGCACCTGGCGCAGGCGTTGTTCGATCTGGTTTCTGGCAGCTGTCGCGGCGTTGCGCTCCTGTTCGGCTTTGTCCGCGTCGATCTGGCTGCCCCAGATAAGCAGTCCGGCGATGACGAACATGACCAGCGCGGCGAGCAGTGGTCCGAGCAATTTCGGGATATCGCGGCCGGTCAGCGTCATGGCGCGTTGCTCCGGACGATTTCAACGGCAAATTGCCGCGGTTGTGCAACTTCAGTCTCCCCGTCGCTGCTGCGCAGGGTGTGGCCGGATTCGATATCGAAGGGGCGTTGCAGGATGTTGATGCTATTGGCCGGATCGGCCCGCAACGCGTCGACAAACTGGTCGAAGACCGCCAGTATTTGCCGGGTCGTTGCCCGCTCTAGGCGGATTGAGCCACGGACAGTGGTGATTTCCGGTCCGCCGCGGCGGTTTGTCGCAATGGCGGGAGGGGCTGTAGCCCCTTTGCTCGTGCCTGCATCCTGGCCGTTCTTCCAGCTTATGCCTTCCAGTACGATGGCCGGCATGCGATCGAGAACGCGGCTGACCCTGTGGAAAGCCGGGGCTGGCAAGTGCTGCTGATGAAGCAGGTCACTGTAGCGGTTGGTCACTCGGCGGAGCGTGTCGTTGTCCACATCGAGTTGCGGGAAAGTTGCCGAGATTTCCTGATAGCGGTGGTCAAGATCTGCCTTGCTGAGGAGCAGGGCGCTGGCTTCGGCGCGCAGGCTTCCGGCGTCGTAGGTTTCCTTGGCGGCATAAAGAACGCCGCCGAGCAAGGCACAGAGACCGGCCGCAATCAGGCCGCGGCGAATTTGCGACAGGCGAAAGTGGTGGCGATGGGTGTCGCTGGCAAATTGCTGCTGCGGTGGCGCTGTCGCCAGCAGTTGCAGGAAGAGCAGGTCGCTGCGATTGTCTTCGGGCAGCGTGCGCAGTTTGAGGCGGCCGGCAGCAAGGTGACTGTCGATCAGTGTGAAACTGAGCGGCCCCTTGTCGGCGCAGGCCTTGTCGATGGCCGGGATGGTCTGGGGGTGGCCGACGATGAAGGCCGGCAGGCTCTCGCCGCGGCCGATCAGGCGCTGACCGATCAGGTATTGGTGCAGCTTGCCCGATTCAGCGGCCAGTGCGCTGGCTATGCCGGCAATGCTGCTGTCAGTGACCGGGGCCATGCGCGAGAAATGAGGGTGTCCATCGACCAGGTAGGTTTCGCGGATCGAATGGTCCTGCACCGTCAGCAACAGGCAGCGCTCGCAGTGCTGTCCAAGTTTCCGGAGCAACTGACCACCGAGCTGGGCAACGGTGTAAATGCCGGCCAGGGATACCTCGGCATCGCTGATGCGAGTCAGCCAGGGCTCGAAATGGGCCGGGTTGGTGAGGGCGGAAAGAAGCAGTTTTTCATTTTTACGCTGGCTTTTCTCATAACCCAGCGACGTTGCCGTGGTTAGTGGCGTGCTGAAAAAATGCTGCCCCATCTTGCGGGAAATCAGCGTCTGCCGGTCACTGCCTTTGAGGAAGGGAATGGTTTCCAGGGCATGGCCTTCTTCGGCTACGTTGGCGAGCAACGAAAACTGGCTGTGGCGATGCTGCCGCAGGTAGTCGGCAAACTGGCGCAGGCCCCCCTCATCATTGTCGAACACGCCCTCGGCCCGCAGGCTGCCGTGCTGCCAGCCGTAGGCGAGCAGGCGATGGGTGTTGAGATAGAGGAAGCGACTGGTCACGTTTTGATCTTGCTGATGACGTCGTAGATCGGGCCGATGACCGACAGCATAATCCAGCCGAGCAGGGCGCCCATGAAAAGTGTGAGCATCGGCTCGATCAGTGTCTGTGCCTTGCCGACGGCTTCCTTGACGTCGCGGTTGTAGAAATAGCTGACATTGAGCAGCGCCTTGTCGAGCCCGCCGGTACTTTCGCCGATGCGCAACATGCGGACGACGAGCGGCGGAAAAATGCCTGCGTCATTGAAGGCGCCGGCCACGTTATGGCCTTCGCGAATCGATTGCTCGACCCGTTCGAGCGCCTTGCGCATGACCAGGTTGCCGACGATGGCCTGGGTCGTGCGGATCGATTCGAGGACGGGGATGCCCGAAGCGTAGAGCATGGCAAAGGTGTTGGCGAATCGGGAGAGGATGATCTTCTGCAGGATGGGACCGAGGACCGGCAGGCGCAGCTTGATTTCATCGAGGCGATAACGTGCCAGCGGATTGCCGCGCAGAGCCGCCTGCAAGCCGATAAAGGCAATGACCGGGAGAGCAAGGAAGGCATACCAGTAGGCAACGAGCAGGTCCGAGATGAAAAACAGCAGCTTGGTATGCGGCGGCAAGACCTGCCCCATGTTCTTCACGAACATCTTGAGCTGCGGAACCATGTAGATCATCAGGAAAAAGGTGGCGGAGAGCACGATGGTCGCCACGAAAGCCGGGTACATCAGCAGCTTTTTGGTATGCGAGGCCAGTTCGTCCTCCCATTTCAGCGACTCGGCCAGGCTGGCCAGTACTTCCGGCAACTGGCCGCTCGTTTCGCCGGCCCGGATGAGATTGACGAAGACCTGACTGAAAATTTCCGGATGGGCTTCCATTGCCTGCGACAGGGTCTGACCGCCTTCGATGCTCTCGATCATGCCGGCCATGACTTCGCGGAAGCGCGGGTGTTCGACCGAGTCGCGCAGATCGGTCAGCCCTTCGAGGATGGGAACGCCG
>CAIYYE010000281.1 GCA_903930395.1 uncultured beta proteobacterium | reverse complement strand
TCATCGCATGAGCTCCAAGTGATACCTGAAGTATAGGCTTCAAGCCCATCATTTTGTTGCACAAGTATTACAGGGCGATGACGCATGGAGGCCGATCCTGCGGCTTATGCCGAAATATGGCTAAACGGTCAGGCGCGCAGAATGGCGGTGTCTTTGGCTGCGCAGTCCGGGGCCAGGGCGGCGAGCAGGGTGCCAAACTTGGCATTGGTTTCAGCCAGTTCGTGTGCCGCGTCGGAGCCGGCCACAACACCTGCGCCGGCCTGCAGTTCGGCCGTATTGCCATCGAGCAGGGCCGAGCGCAGGGCGACCGAAAATTCGCCGTTGCCCGCTGCGTCGAGCAGGCCGATGCCGCCGCTGTACCAGCCATGGCGCTGTTCGTCATGGGCGGCCAGCCAGTCTTGCGCGGCAAGGATGGGGAAGCCGCCAATGGCCGGTGTCGGATGCAGGCTGCGGATCAGTTCGAAAAGCGTCGTGCCGGGGCGGACGCTGGCCGTAACGCGGCTGCGCAGGTGGCGCAAGTGGCCGGCGGCATGCTCGCACGCCACTTCGGCCTCAGGCGGGGCGCTGCAGAATGGCGCCAGGGCAGCGCATACGGCTTTGACGACGAGCGCCTGTTCGTGCCGGTTCTTGCTGTCGGAAAGCGCTTGTGAACCGGGCCAGGAGGTGCCGGCCAGGGCGTCGGCCTCGACATGCTGACCGACGAGTTGGATCAAGCGTTCCGGCGTTGCCCCGACAAAGCTCTGCTGGCCGTTGCCATAGGCGTAGACAAGGCTGTCCGGCTGCTGGCCAAGCAACTGGCCAAGCAGTCGGGCGGCAGAAAATGGCCCGTCGGCTTCGATGGTCCGGCTGCGGCTCAGGACAAGCTTGTCGACCCGACCCGCTGCGATGTCGCGCAGCGCTGCATTGACACGGCCGATCCAGGCCCGTTCGGCCAGCACCTCCGGTCGGCCGGGGCGTAGTGCGGGGGCGCTCGCGATGGCTGGTGTGGCCAGAAGCACGGGCCATTCGGCGGCGGCCTGGGCGAGGCGGCCGGCCGGGGCGCTGAGGGTGACCGAACATTCCCCGGCAATGGATTCGACGAGGATGGCCGGGATGGCCAGCAAGGCGTTCGGTAGCGGCGCATTGTTGCCGGAATCGAAGGCAAAGCCGGCGAAGGCAAAGGCCGGCCCATTTCGTCGCCAGTTGCGGCAAAAGCCGGTGAAGGCGCTCTCCAGGGCGACAAGGCGGTTGGGGCCGGCGCTGGAAAGATGCAGGGCATGGCCGATGGCCAGTCGGTATTCCTGCAAATCTGCTCGGGCGCGATACCAGTAGGGGATATTGGCGGGCAGCAGATGCAGGCAATCCGTGTCGCTCCGACCGAGTTTCAGCTGCAGGCTGACCGGTGCCGAGGCGGGGGCGCCGGCGGCCAGTGCTTCAAGCTGGGCCAGCGTTGATGGTGCCGCCAGGCAGCGACGCAGGGCGTGGATCATGCACTGACCTCGGCGGCGAGGCGGCGCAGGGCGGCGCGTTCCAGCTTGCCGGCGGCGTTGCGGGGCAGTTGATCGATGCCGAGAATTTTTCGCGGCAAGGCAGCCGATGGCAGATGCTGGCGGGCGTGGGCGAGCAACTGGGCCGGGGTGACCCGGCCAACCACCAGCGCAACGACCAGGTCGCCCCAGACCGGGTCGGGCTGGCCGGTCACCGCAACGTCGATGACGCCGGGAAAGGCCGCGAGGCAGGACTCGACCTCTTGCGGATGAATGTTGCAGCCGCCGCTGATCAGCATGTCGTCGGCCCGGCCGAGGATGCTCAGGCGACCCGCCGCGTCGATCCGGCCGAGATCGCCGGTGGTCAGCCAGCCTTCGGCATCGAGTCCGCTGCCATCGGCGTAGCCGGTCATGATCTGTGGGCCGCGAATGCACAGGCGCCCATCGTCCCTGATGCGGATGGCGTGGCCGGGCATTGGGTGGCCGACCAGCCCTTCCTGCCAGGGGCCATCGGTCGGGTCGAAGGTGGCGATCTGGGCGGCGGTTTCGCTCATGCCATAGCTCGGGTAGAGCGGCCAGCCGGCAGCCACGGCCTTGTCGTAAAGGCTCCGGGAGAGCGCGGCGCCGCCGATCAGCGCGATGCGCAGGCTGGCCGGCGGTCGGCTGCCGAGGTCGAGCAGGCGGGCGAGCATGGCTGGGACCAGCGAGATATGCGTTACCGCTTGGCAGGCGAGGTCGGCCGCAACGCCTTCGGCCGAAAAGCCGTCATGCAGCAGGACGGTAGCGCCGGCCCGGGCGCAGCGCCATAAAATGGACTGGCCGCCAATGTGATAAAGCGGCAGGCAGTTCAGCCAAAGATCGCCGGGGTGCAGCGGCAGGCGTCCATTTGACGCAGCCGCGGCGGCATCGAGCTGGGTATTGCCGAGGCACACCGCACGCGGCTTCCCCTCGCTGCCGCTGGTCGCGATGATCAGGGCGACGTCGGCAGTTTGTGGATCGCTTTGCGGCGGGCTTGTGCTTTGATCTATCGGGAAAAAGGGCCGATGCAGAAGGCTGCAGGCATAGGCGTATTGCGCCAGATGCAGGCTGTCTCCGGATTCGATGATTGTTCCCCGACGGCTGGCAATCTGATCGGCCAGTTCCGCGCTGGTGTCGAAAAGCCTGGCAAAGGTATGGCTTTCACCGGCATGCAACAGGGCGGCGGCGCGCGGAAAATTGATCGCGGCCTGCTGCAGGTGTTGCGCCAGTGCGGAGGAGAGGGGTGCCATAAGCGTTCGATTATAATTAGACCGGACATTGTTCAAGGCGAGGCAGATCAAGAAAATGCCTTACGATAATGGCCTGGTGCGGGGCGCTTTGTCCTGCCGGGTCAGGATTTGATGGAGTTTGGCATGCGTTGGAATGGCTGGCGATTACGACCGGTGAAGGGTCTGGCAATCTGTCTTTGCGTCATGCAGCTGATCGGCGGTGTCCTTGCCGCAACGCCCGGTGAAATTCCGGTCGGAGCCTTGCTGCCCGAGGCGCAACTCAACGGACTGGTCGGCAGCCCCGGCAAGCTCTCGTCCTTTCGTGGCAAGCCCCTGCTGATCAATGTCTGGGCCAGCTGGTGCGGCCCCTGCCGTGACGAGATGGGGTCGATTGAACGCCTGTCCCGGCGCTATGGTGGCAAGACATTCAATATCATTGGTATCTCGACCGACGACGATTACGCGGCTGCGGCCAAATTCGTCAAGGTTTCAGGCGTCAGCTTCCCGAATTTCATCGACCGAAATCTGGTCCTCGAAAACATGCTCGGCGCCAACCGCCTGCCGCTCACCGTGCTGGTCGATGCCGAGGGACGGGTCATCAAGAAAATATCGGGGTCTCGGGCCTGGGACAGTCCGGAGGCGATCAATCTGATCACCCAGGCGTTTCGTCTGAAAACGCAATAAGACTGGCCGAGCGGCCGGCCCAAGGCTGGTTTGTCAGGCGTCCGTGCTGTAGAAATAGACGCCGCAGGTGAAGCGTTTCTTCTTGGAACCGAAATCCAGGTCGGCCGGGAACTGGCTGTCGTTGTCGGCCGGTTGCGCTGCCAGGGTGTGCAACTGGGTCAGCGTCTGCATGCCGAGTTTCGCCGCGCGTTCGCGCAATTCTGCGACCTGCGCCTCGCTCAATGCGTCGTGATGGACGCTGCGCTCGAACCACGGATTGCCGGCGGTCAGCACGTTATCGGCGGCGGCTGCCGCATGATCGCCGAGGTTGTGGCCGTAATACGCCAGCTTTTCCTCCTGCCCTTCACGGGGCACAAAGGCGTTGCTGAGCAGCACGATTTCGTCGTTCTTGTTGATGCTGACGACGCCCTGGCGCAGCCATTCATCGAGTACCGAACGGGGACGAATATCCTGGCTGACGCTGGCCACCAGCGTTTCAAACGAGGCATCGCCAGCCTTGCCGCTGAGCCTGGGGAGCGGGCGCGGCTGGCCCTTGTCATCAAGCCATTGGGCTTCGGTGATCCAGGTGGCGACGACCTGGGCGCTCAGGGAAATCTTGGGCGCCAGATTGGCTTCGACATCGGGCAATTCACGCAGACGTTTGACGTCCTTGCGGTGTACGCCAGTGATCAGGCTGATCCGGCTGTCGGTCGAGGCCTTGCTGTTGAGCCGGAAGTCGCGCTCGGCGACATCGACAAAAACACGCTTGAGCAACTCGATCGCCATGGGCAGGGTGATCTCATAGGCCAGCATGACGCGGACGATGGGCGACAGGACTCGGTGGATGGCAGAAAGAAGAGCGGAGCGCAGCGGCGACTCGGAATTGGCATTCATAAGCGGATAATTTTCCCACTTTTGCCAGTAGGGGTAAAGCGAATGCCGCGATGATCTGCCAAAAAGGCGAGCTAAATCAAAATTTGCAGTGTTTTAATCGCCATAACGCGTATTGACCTGAACGCCCATTTTTTTCAGCATCGGTGTCGGCAATTCGCCGCCGGCACAGACGATGACCGCATCGTTCTTGCGTTCCAGGATCTCATCACCAAATTTGAGAAAGATCTTGTCGGCGGTGATTTCCTTGACCGTGGTTTCGAGCACCTGTTCGATCCGGTTGTCGGCGATGGCTTCGGCCAGGCGCGTCCGGTTTTTGGGTTTGACCCGGTCAAAGGCCTTGCCGCGATAGCTCAGGGTAACGTGCGTTCCCGGCTCGTTGGCGATGTCGAGCGCGGCCTCGAGGGCGCTGTCGCCACCGCCCACGACCACGACGTGCTTGCCCCGATACTGGTC
>CAIYYE010000280.1 GCA_903930395.1 uncultured beta proteobacterium | reverse complement strand
TCGTGTCGCCGTGTTGCAGGGCGAGCATGGCGACCGGATAAATGACCTCAGGACTGTCCGGGTTGTCCTGGATCAGGCGGTCGAAATGGCGGCGCGCCTCGTCGTAGCGCTTTTCGCTGATGAGCAGCCGGGCCAGGGCCAGCCTGGCATCGCGGGCGGCCGGGTTGGCGTTGACGAAACTGGACAGGCTGTCGAGCGCCGTCTGGACAGAAAGCCGGGATTGCAGCTGGGCCCGGGCGAGGGCGGCGGTTTCCCAGTCGGGGCGCAGCTGAAGGGCCTTTTCGGTTTCGTTGAGGGCGCGCAGATGGTCATTGGCATTGGCCGCCGCCTGGGCCATCGCAAAATGGGCTTCGGGTACATTGGAATAAGGCGTGGCGACACGATCGACCAGCGACTGCACGGCTTTTTTGTCGTCGTGGCGGGCCAGCATGCGGTTGAGATGCAGGAGGTTGTTGCCGAGATTGGCCTTGTCCTGCTCGAGCAACTGGCTCAGTTGCGGGGCAAGCTCATCGAGGCGCTTGGACAGGATCAAGAGCGAGGATTGAGACTGCTGCGCCTTGGTCGAGTCCGGTTCGACTTCGAGCCACAGCCGGGACAACTCGAGGGCGCGGTCGAACTGGCGGGCCAGGCCGGCGACTTCGGTGGCGCGGGCCAGCACTTTCGGATCGCGGGTACGCTGGGCGAGATCGGTCCAGGCATCGGAGCCGAGCTTGGTGTCGCCGCGCAGCAGGGCAAATTCACCGACCAGCGCCTGGAAGACCGTGCGTGCCACCATGTCTTCGGAGGCTGCTTGCGTATTTTGGCGCTTGCCACCCGGTTTGGCGGCGGCTTCGCCGGCAGCCAGGCCGTAGCCGCCGTGGGTCAGTCCCAGGGCCAGAGTCAGGGCGGCAGCGATGTGCTTCAGTTGCATGGACAGCTTTCGATCGAGGTTTGCGCAAGAATTGCTTTATTGGAACGCATAGAATCCGATAAGTTTGGGATGTTATTGGGGTTTGCCCGGAGGAACAAGCAATGCCGGAATTGCCGGAAGTAGAGGTGTGTCGTCGCGGCCTGGCGCCGGAGCTGGAAGGGGCGCTCATCGAGGCGGTGGAAATTCGTGCGCCGAAGCTGCGCCACGAGATTCCGCACGCCTTGCTCGAACTGCTGCCCGGTTGCCGCATCAGCGCCGTTCGGCGGCGTGGCAAGTATCTGCTCATCGACTGCAGCCGGGCGGGGGTCGAGGGGAGTCTGATCATCCATCTCGGGATGTCGGGCAATCTGCGCTTTGTGCCGCGCCACCTGCCGCCGGGCAAGCACGACCATTTCGACCTGGTCATGGCCGGCCAGATCCTGCGCCTGGCCGATCCGCGCCGCTTTGGCGTCGTGCTCTGGCAGCCCGGCCCGCCCGCGGCGGCGGAGCAGCACCCCTTGCTGGCGACGCAGGGCCTCGAGCCCTTGTCGGATGCCTTTACGGTCGACTGGATTCATGCGGCGATTGCGAAACGTAGCGGCCCGATCAAGCCAACCCTCATGGATAGCCATCTGGTCGTCGGTATCGGCAATATCTATGCCTCGGAAAGCCTTTTTCGCGCCGGTATTTCGCCGCTGCGGGCGGCCAACCGGATCAGCCGGACACGCTATGCGCGGCTCGTGCCGGCCATCCGCGAAACGCTGTCGGATGCTATCGCGGCAGGCGGCAGCAGTATCCGCGATTACGTGCACAGCGATGGCGGGGCGGGGTGCTTTCAAATCCAGGCCGGCGTCTACGACAGGGCCGGGCTGCCCTGCCTGCGTTGTGGCGGGCTGGTCCGGCAAATTCGGCAGGCTGGGCGTAGCACCTATTACTGCCCCGGCTGTCAGCATTAAAATCTATCTGCAAGCCCCTGTTTTTATGCTAAATTGATGTTTCCGCTTGGATTCGGGAAGGACGCCTCATGTCGCTAGCCAACCAATTTGCTGCCTATACCACCTGGCGCTCCCGCCTTGCCGCCCATATTGCCGAGCTGCAGGGCTGGCTGGGCCAGAACGAACTTTCCGATGCCCAAAGCGACCTGCGCCTGACGCAACTGCTTGATCGGCTGCGCGAAGATCGCCTCAATGTCGCTTTCGTTGCCGAGTTTTCGCGCGGCAAGTCGGAGCTGATCAACGCCATTTTCTTTGCCGACTACGGC
>CAIYYE010000279.1 GCA_903930395.1 uncultured beta proteobacterium | reverse complement strand
GTCTGGCCAAGGAAATCGAAACGGTCGTCAAGGCCGTACCCGGCACCAGCAGTGCTTTTGCCGAACGCATTACCGGCGGCTTCTACCTCGACATCGTGCCCGACCGCCATGCCCTGGCTCGTTACGGCCTGAGCGTCGGCGAAGTCATGGATGTCGTCGCCACCGCCCTCGGTGGCGAGATGGTCACCACCACGGTCGAAGGCCGCGAACGCTTCGGCGTCACCGTGCGCTACCCGCGCGATCTGCGCAGCGACCCGCAGGCCATCGCCCGCGAGGTGCTGGTTCCGGTTCCGGCCGAGATGGGGGCGCCGGCCACCATGGTGCCGCTCGGCCAGCTGGCGGCGGTGAAGATCAGCACCGGAGCCCCGGCCATCCGCACTGAGAACGCCCTGCTCTCGGCCTATATCTACGTCGATATCCGCGACCGCGACATCGGCTCCTACGTCGCCGAAGCGCGCCGGGCGGTCAATGAAAAGGTCAAATTCACGCCCGGCACCTACGTCACCTGGAGCGGCCAGTTCGAGTACATGGAGCGCGCCATCGCCAAGCTCAAGCTGGTAGTGCCGGTCACCCTGCTCATCATCTTCCTGCTTCTTTACCTCAATTTCCGACGCATTACCGAAACGCTCATCGTCATGCTCTCGGTGCCGTTCGCGCTGGTCGGCGGCATCTGGCTGATGTGGATTCTCGGTTACAACCTCTCGGTCGCCGCCGCCATCGGCTTCATCGCCCTGGCTGGCGTTGCGGCCGAAACCGGCGTCGTCATGCTGATCTACCTCGATCAGGCCTGGCGGGAAGTGCAGGCCAAATGCGCCAGCGCAGGCCGCCAGCCCCAGGCCGCCGACCTCTACGCGGCAGTCATGGAAGGCGCCGTCGAACGGGTGCGCCCGAAGATGATGACGGTCACCGCCATCATGGCCGGCCTGCTGCCTATCCTCTGGGGAACCGGCACCGGCTCGGAAGTCATGAGCCGGATCGCGGCGCCCATGGTCGGCGGCATGATTTCCTCAACGGTGCTCACACTGGCTGTCATTCCGGCCATTTATGCCCTGATCAAGCAGCGCCAGCAGAGACTGGCAGCCTGACATAGTCACGGCAAATGAACTCGCTGCGACTTACGCCCAGGCTCGCAACAAGGTGGCATAGAGCGTCTCCGGGTCGAGCGGCTTGACCAGGAAGTCGTTCATGCCAGCCTCGAAGCAGCGCACCCTGTCTTCGTTGAAGGCATTGGCCGTCATGGCGATGATCGGTACGCCCTGGTATCCGGGAAGCTGACGGATCTCCTGCGTCGCCTCCAGGCCATTCACATTGGGCATCTGCATGTCCATGAAAATGGCGGCGTAGGTTTTTTCCTGAGCCAGCGTGACAGCATCGGCACCATCTTCTGCCTCTTCGACGACCAGCCCGACCGCCTCGAGCTGCATGCGTGCCACTTCCCGGTTGATCGGCTCGTCGTCCACGATCAGCACATGGCGGCCGGCATGGCGCTGTTCGAGCTGCGTTCCCGCATCTTCGCCCGGCAGATCGGCAGGAGGCTCGATTTTCCGTCGCTCCATCTTCTTGAGTTTTGCCGTAAACCAGAAAGTGCTTCCCGCCCCCGGCGTACTTTGCACGCCTGCCTCACCACCCATCAACTCGGCCAGTCGCCGCGTAATGGCCAGCCCGAGCCCCGTTCCGCCGTACTTGCGGGTCATCGAATTGTCGGCCTGCTCGAAGGCGCTGAACAATCGCGTCATCACCTCGTGGGAAATGCCGATTCCCGTGTCCTGTACTTCAAAGCGCACGAGAACCTCGTCAGGCCTGTAGTCCTGAACGATGATGCGGACCATCACGCTGCCCGTCTCGG
>CAIYYE010000278.1 GCA_903930395.1 uncultured beta proteobacterium | reverse complement strand
GTCGCGAGCCGAGCCGAAGCGTCCGGAAACGGAGCCGCGCAGAGGCAGGCGCAGGCTGCCCCGCTGGCGCGCGAAGCTGCCATTGCTGGGGGCCGGCTCGTAGCGGTTTTCGGCTTCGACGGTTCTTGCTCTGGATGGCTCTACGCTGGGGGCCGGGCGGGCGATTTCCTTTTCTTCGGAGGCCGGATGGCGTTTTTCTTTCTCCCGCTCCTTTTCCCGCTCTTTCTGGCGTGCCGCTGCCTGGCGGGCTTCCGCTGCGCGCGCCGCCTCGGCAGCCTTGGCTGCCTGTGCCGCCTGGGCGGCGAGAATCTTTGACAGCCGATCGATCAGCTGGGTCATTCGCTTCTCGTTTTGCTGAAGCGTGCCGATTTCCTTGCGCTGCGCGCTGACCTTGCTGGATATCTCGGCGTACAGGGCCTGGCGCTCCTCGCGCTGCTTTTTCAGATCGGCGTGGCGCTTGTGCTGCTCGGCTTCGATCTCGGCGAGTTCGGCACTGCGCTCCTTGGCATCGGCGGCGAGCGATTTTTTCTTGTCCAGCGTGGCGGCTATTTCGCCCATCAGTTCGGCGCGGGTCAGGGCGATGGCCGACAAATAATGCAGGTCGCGTGCCATCTGGTTGGGATCGTCGCCATTCAGCAAGAGTTGCAAGGAGTCCGGTGTGCCGCGCAGGTATTGTTTGTAGAGCAGTTTTTCCAGCTGTGATTGCTGCTGGCCCAGCGTGACGCCGAGTTCCTGCGATTGCAGTTCAAGATTCTTGAGTTTCTTTTCGAGTTGGGCGCGGGCGTTGTTCAGTTCGTGCAATTCGCGCTGCAGGCGGGAAATCTGGCGGTCCGACTCGCGCAGGCGGTCGCCAGCGTCGGCCTTGGTCTCTTCGCTGCTCGACAATTCCTTGCGCAAACCATCGATCCGGCTCCGCAATTCGCCGAGGTCGGCCTGTTTTTCGGCTATTTCGGGCGAAGCGGGGGCCGGGGCCGATTTTTTTTCTGCGCCCGAAGGTTTGGCGCTGGCCGGTGCTGCCCCAAGGAAAACGGCGGCAATCAGCGCCGCCGTCAGCCTTTTGCCTGTGCGCAGAGGGCTGCACTGGCTGAGCCGGGAGTGTCCAAGGGTCATCGCGGATTGATTTCGATTAAGCCAAACGCAAAACGCTATTTTATAATGCGCCATTCACCGAAACGAGGTTTTATCTTGGAAACGCCATCCTTCAGTTTGATCGACAAGCAGGAGCACATCGAGTTGGCCGCCCGTGCGCTGAAATCCATCGCCCACCCGCTGCGCCTGAAAATCCTGTGCGTGCTTGGCGAAGACGAGGCATGTGTCCAGGACATCGTCGAGGCAGTCGGTACTTCGCAAAGCAATATCTCCCAGCATCTGGCCATCCTGCGGGAAAAAGGCGTGCTGGTGACGCGCAAGGACGCCAATCGCGTTTATTACCGGGTGGGCGATCAGCGCACCCTGCAACTGGTCAGCATGATGCGCGAAGTTTTTTGCGGGACGGAGGAGTAAGTAATGCCGATGGAATTCATCAACCAGAATATCCTGCTTGTCTCACTCGTTGCAGTGAGCGGCCTGTCCCTGCTTTGGCCTTTGCTCTCCGGGCAGTCCGGCCAGGGTGTCGGTCCGGTCGAGGCGACCCGCCTGATCAATCGCGAAGATGCCCATATCCTCGATGTCCGCGAGGCTGACGAGTTTGTCGCCGGACATTTGCCCGAGGCAAAGAATATTCCGGTCAGCAAACTGGCCGAACGTGGCAGTGAAATCGAGACGCTCAAGGGCGCGCCGATCATTGTTTGCTGTGCCACCGGCATGCGCTCGAACAAGGCATGCGCCGAACTCAAGAAGCAGGGCTTCGAAAAGATTTACAACCTCTCCGGTGGCGTCGATGCCTGGGTGGGTGCCGGCTATCCGATCAAGAAGGGTGCCAAGAAAAAATGAGCGTCCGTGTCCTGATGTATACGACGGCGGTCTGTCCTTACTGCACGCGTGCCAAGCAATTGCTCGCAGCGCGCGGCGTGACGCAGATCGAAGAAGTCCGGGTCGATCTCGATCCGGATCGGCGCGACGAAATGATGCAGAAAACAAACCGGCGTACTGTGCCGCAAATCTACATCGGCGAAACCCACGTCGGTGGCTGTGACGATCTTTATGCACTCGATGCGGCGGGCCAGTTGAAGCCGCTGCTCGAAGGCTGAACCGAACGAATCAACCTCTGAATTAACCTCTGAAAGAAAATCATGGAACAAAACGCTCAGCCAGTCTTCGGTATTGAAAAGCTCTACGTCAAGGATCTGTCGGTCGAAGTGCCGAATTCGCCGGAAGTTTTCCTCGAGCGCGAGCAGCCGCAAGTTGAGATTCAGCTCAATACCAGCGGCCGTACGGTTGGTGAATCCGTCTATGAAGTGGTGCTGACGGTGACGGTTACTGCCAAGCTGGCGGAAAAGACGGTGTTTCTGGTTGAAGTCGGCCAGGCCGGCATCTTCCGCGTCCAGAATGTGCCGGAAGACCAGATCGAGCCGCTCATCGCTGTCGCCTGCCCGAACATCCTTTTCCCGTATGCCCGTGAAGCAGTTTCCGATGCGGTCAGCCGCGCCGGTTTCCAGCCTATCGTGCTGCAGCCGGTCAACTTCGAAGGCATGTACATGCAGCGCCTGCAGCAGCAGGAAGAACAAGCTGCTGGTGCGCCGGCCGACGCCTCCATCCAGTAATGAGCAACTGGCGTCGTGCGCTTGTCGCCCTGTCGCTGATCAGCGCTGCCGGAGCGGCGCTGGCCATCGACTACCGCTCGGTCAGTGTGCCGGCGGCCATCCTTTTCGATGCGCCGTCGCTGCAGGGCAAGAAGCTCTACCTGATCAAGGCGCAGACGCCGGTCGAGGTCGTCGTCAAGCTTGATGGCTGGTTCAAGGTGCGCGATGCCGAAGGGACGCTGGCCTGGATCGAGTCGCGCAGCATCGGTGAACGGCGAACGGTCGTCGTTATCGCGCCAAGGGCCGAGATACGCCAGTCGGACAGGGCCGAAGCGGCCGTTCTGGCCGAACTGGACAAATGGGTCGCCGTTGATTTCATCGAGCCTGCTTCGCCGGGCTGGGCCAAGGTTCGCCACCGCGATGGGGCGACCGGCTACATCCGCTCGACGCAGGTCTGGGGCCTATGAAAATCACATTGCTCGGTGCCGGGGCCTGGGGCACGGCGCTGTCCATCGCCTTCGCCGGCAAGCATGAACTGACGCTGTGGTCGCGCGAAGCCGATGTCGCGGCTGACCTGCTGGCTACCCGCGAAAATCACCGCTTTTTCCCAGGCTACAAGTTGCCTGAGTCGGTCGCCGTGGCGACGGATTTCGAGGCGGCTGTGGCCGGGGCCGAGTTGCTCATCGTGGCGACGCCGATTGCCGGTTTGCGGCCTACCGTTGAACGTCTCAAGGCGATCGGCAGCACCTTGCCGGTGCTGTGGGTGTGCAAGGGTTTTGAAGCGGGTACGGGCAAATTGCCGCATCAGGTTGTTACCGAAGTGCTCGGTGAGCAGGCCCTGTGCGGTGCCCTCTCCGGCCCCAGTTTTGCCGAGGAAGTCGCCGCCGGGCAGCCGACGGCGGTGGCGCTGGCTGCCAATGATCCGGCCTTCGCCCGCGAAGCTGCGCGCCAGTTGCATACCGCCCGCCTACGGATCTATGCCAATGACGATCTGGTCGGTGTCGAGGTCGGTGGTGCGGTCAAGAATGTGCTGGCCATTGCGACGGGGGTTTGCGATGGTCTGGGCCTTGGCCTCAATTCACGGGCGGCCCTGATGACCCGCGGCCTGGCCGAAATTGCCCGGCTCGGTCTGGCCCTGGGCGCCGACCGCCAGACTTTCATGGGGCTGGCTGGCATGGGCGACCTGATCCTGACCTGCACCGGCGATTTGTCGCGGAATCGCCGCGTCGGTCTGGCCCTGGCGCAGAATAAATCCCTGCCGCAGATTCTCGAAGAACTCGGCCATGTCGCCGAAGGCGTTTATACCGCCCGTGAGGTTGATCGCCTGTCCAGCCAACTGGGGGTCGACATGCCGATCAGTGCGGCAGTTGCCGCGGTCCTTGATGGTCGTCTGTCGGCCGCCCAGGCGCTTGAACTGCTCATGGCCCGCGATCCGAAGGAAGAACTGGCCTAAGCGCTGGCTGGGTTTGCGTCTTTGAAGCCGGCCTGACGCCAGGCTTCGAAGACGGTTACAGCGGCAGCGTTGGACAGGTTGAGGCTGCGCTGACCGGCCTGCATCGGCAGGCGCAGTCGCCTCTCCGGGGCAAACTCGGCGAGTACTTCCGGCGGCAGTCCGCTGGTTTCACGACCGAAGACAAATACATCGCTTTCCTGCAATTCCGTGTTGTACGGGCTGCCCGTGCCCTTGGTCGTCATGGCGAACAGTCGCCGGCCGATCAGGGCCGCCTTGCAGGCCGCCCAGTCGGCATGACGAACGACGCGGGCGTATTCGTGATAGTCCAGCCCGGCCCGGCGCAAGCCCTTGTCGGTGATGTCGAAGCCCAGTGGTTCGACCAGATGCAATTCCGCCCCGGTGTTGGCGCACAGACGGATGATGTTGCCCGTGTTGGGCGGGATTTCTGGCTGGTAGAGAACGACGGCAAACACGCGACAGCTTTCGAGCGAAGAGGGGGCGAATTAGAGCACGGATTCAAGGCTCAGTGCTTCAGTGCTCGGGCGATGACGGCGATGGTGACCGACGCCGCGCCGTGCAGTTTGAGGACGCGGGCGCATTCGTTGGCCGTGGCACCGGTGGTCAGTACGTCGTCAATGAGCAACAGGCGCTGGCCGCTGAAATCGGCCCGGCATTCGAAGGCGCCCCGCACGTTCTTGTGTCTCGCCTTGTAGGGCAAGTCGGCCTGCGGGGGTGTGGCACGCGTGCGCAGGACATGCTTGAGCTCAACCGGGACATGGAGGCGATGGCCAAGCGCCTTGGCAATTTCGGCCGACTGGTTGAAGCCGCGTTCGCCCAGGCGTTCCGGGTGCAAGGGCAGGGGGATGATGCAATCGTGGCGTTCAGCACCGATCCGTTCGGCCAGTTTTCCGGCGCTCCAGGCCGCAACGGCCAGTTGATGGCCGTACTTCAAAGCATGAATGATGCGGTCGGCCGGAAAGTCATAGCGGAAAAGAGCGATTGCCCGGTCGAAGTGCGGGGCATCGCGCAGGCATGCCCCGCAACGTTCGCCATGCGTCGTCTGGTCGGCGCAAATGGGACAGTGTGGGCTCGTCAAATCGGGCAAGTCCTCGGCGCAGGGTAGGCAAAGCAGTGCCGCAGGACTGTCGGCGCCACAGAGCAGGCAACTGCCCGGCAAGGTGGCGTTGAGGATTTTCCGGCCAAGGCGTTTGAGTCCATCGGGCTGGGGTAAAATTGACATCCAGCCGAAGCGTCCGCGATAATCCATAATTACCGATGCGTTTCGTATCTGATTTTTATAGCATTTTTCAAGCAAGGCCTTCCATGCAAGCTAGCTCCCTCGCCGCCGTTTCGTCTGTTTCGCCATCTGCGTCCACCCATCTCTGGTCGGTTGCTGAAGTGCTCGCTCTGTACGAGCTGCCGCTGATGGATCTGATCTGGCGCGCCCAGGGCGTGCATCGTGAAAATTTCGATCCCAACGCCATTCAACGCTCGACGCTGCTTTCGGTCAAGACCGGCGGCTGTTCCGAGGACTGCAGCTATTGCTCGCAGTCGGCCCGCTACGATACCGACACCGAGCGCGAACGCCTGATGCCGCTCAACGAAGTCGTTGCCGCCGCCCAGGCTGCCAAAAACAAGGGCGCCTCGCGCTTCTGCATGGGTGCCGCCTGGAAGGGGCCGAAAGACAACGACCTTGACCGCGTCCTCGACATGGTTCGCGAAGTGAAGGCCCTCGGCATGCAGACCTGCGTTACGCTCGGCATGCTAAAGGATGGCCAGGCGGAAAAGCTGAAAGAAGCCGGCCTCGACTACTACAACCACAATCTTGATACCGACAAGGAGTTCTACGGTCAGGTCATCAAGACGCATACCCACGACGACCGCCTCGATACCCTCGAGCAGGTTCGCGATGCCGGCATCAATGTCTGTTCCGGCGGCATCATCGGCATGGGCGAGTCGCGCAAGAATCGTGCAGGCCTGCTCGTTCAGCTGGCCAACTTGCCCAAGGCGCCGGAGTCGGTGCCGATCAACAATCTGGTGCCGATTCCCGGTACGCCGCTGGCCGAGAACGACCGCCTCGATCCTTTCGAGTTCGTGCGCACCATCGCTGCCGCCCGCATCATGATGCCGACTTCCTGGGTGCGCCTGTCGGCCGGCCGTCAGCAAATGAGCGACGAGCTGCAGACGCTGTGCTTCCTTGCCGGTGCCAATTCGATGTTCTACGGTGATCGCCTGCTCACCACCGACAACCCCGACGTCGATCGTGACGACGCGCTGTTCGCCCGTCTCGGCGTCAAGGCGGTTTGAGTAAAGCCAGCCCTCACGCCGGTTTTGTCGACCGGCAACACGTCGGTCGGTGCTTCGCGAGAGTCGCTGCAAATTATGGCGAAGCCGATTTTTTTGCCCGCGAAGTGGATCGCCGGATGCAGGAGCGGCTTGATTTCGTCACGCTCGAACCGAAGCGGATTCTTGACCTGGGCTGCAGTCGCGGCGGGAGCTTTCCCGGCCTGACGGCGCGCTACCCGGAGGCTGAACTCCTGGGTCTGGATGTGGCGCCTGCCATGCTCGCCACGGGACGCGAGCAGCGTCCCGGCTGGCAGCGCTGGCTCGGACTCGGCAAGCATTCAGCGCCGCTTCGGCTGGCTGCCGATGCGGCCAATCTGCCGCTGAAATCCCGGTCGACCGAAATCGTCTGGTCCAACCTGCTGCTGCACTGGCTCGACGATCCCATCCCGGCCCTGGCCGAGGCGCACCGTGTGCTCAATATCGGCGGTCTGCTCATGTTCTCGACGCTCGGGCCGGATACCCTGAAGGAACTGCGCGCCGCTTTCTCCGATGGCTACGCCCATACCCAGCGTTTCGCCGACATGCACGACCTCGGCGACATGCTGGTCGGCTGCGGCTTTGCCGATCCGGTAATGGACATGGAAGTCATCACCCTGACTTACGACGACCTCGACACGATGTTCGCCGAGTTGCGCGCTGCCGGTTCGTCCTGCGCCATGAAGGCCCGCCGCCATGGACTGACCGGCCGGCAGTCTTGGGCGAACGGCAAGGCGGCCTACGAAGCCATGCGCCAGGATGGCCGGCTACCGGCGACCTTCGAGGTGATCTACGGCCACGCCTGGAGGGCGGCGCCCATAAAGACGCCGGATGGCCGCGCCATCGTCCGCTTCGATCTGCCGCGTAAGGGCTGAATTACTCGGGCTTTTGCTTGAAGAACTTGAGCGGTTTGGCATTTTGGAATTGAGGGACCGGTATCGCTTTCCGCCGCCGCTCGCGAATCCGCCAGCCGAGCAGCATCGCCACTGCTACGCTGTAAGCCAGCGGCCAGAGCAGGGCCGTTGCCTTGACCAGCCAGAAATAATGGACACAGGCGAGAATGCTGATCAGGTAGATGCTGCGGTGCAGTTCCTGCCATTTTCGCCCGCCCAGTTGGCGAATCGCCCAGTTGCTCGAGGTCGCAGCCAAAGGAATGAGCAGCACGAAGGCGGCAAAGCCGACGGTGACGAAGGGGCGCTTGAAAATGTCCCGGGCAATGGCATCGAGCGAAAAGTCATGATCAAACCCGATGAAGCTCAGGAAATGGAGTGCGGCGTAAAAGAAGCTGAACAGTCCGAGCATGCGCCGCAGCCGCGTCAGCCAGTGCATCTGGGTCATGGCGCGGAGCGGCGTAATGCATAGCGTGATGAGCAGGAGGTTGAAGGTCCATGTGCCCGTCCAGCGCTGGACGAATTCGACCGGGTTGGGGCCGAAGTCGCCTGTGTAGGCCGCCCAGAGCAGGCGAATCGCGGGTATCAGGCAAATGGCGAAGAGGGCGATCTTGATCTGGCCAAGCTGCTGGTTATCAGGGTTGAAGCGCATGTCAGAAATTTTTCCGTAAATCCATGCCGGCGTACAGGCTGGCGACCTGATCGGCGTAGCCATTGAAGGGTAGTGTCTTGCGTTTGAGGAATTCGCCGAGGCGCCTTTCGCTGGCCTGGCTCCAGCGTTTGTGCGGGACATCCGGATTGACGTTGGAGTAGAAGCCATATTCGTCAGGCCCGGCTTTCATCCACGCTGTATTGGGCTGTTTTTCGACGAAGCGGATGCGGACGATGGATTTTGCCCCCTTGAAACCGTATTTCCAGGGCACGACGAGGCGGATCGGGGCGCCATTCTGCTTGGGCATGACTTCGCCGTACATGCCCACGGCAAGAATGCTCAGCGGGTGCCGTGCTTCGTCGAGGCGGAGGGCTTCGACATAAGGCCAATCGAGCAGGGGAATGCGCACGTAAGGCATCTGCTCGGGGTCGGCCAGACTCCAAAATTCGACGTATTTCGCGTTGCCCGTAGGTTCCACCCGTTTCAGCAATTCGCTGAACGGAAAACCGACCCAGGGCACGACGGCGCTCCAGCCCTCGACGCAGCGCATCCGGTAAATGCGCTCCTCGAGCGGCGCCCATTTGAGGATGTCTTCGATGGCAAAGGTCTTGGGCGATTTGACTTCGCCGTCGACCGTGAGTGTCCACGGCGAAGTGCGCAGGCGGTGGGCGTTTTTCGCCGGGCTGTCCTTGTCCGGGCCGAATTCATAGAAGTTGCCGTATGTCGTCATCGACTGGTAGGGCGTCGGTTTGTCATCGAGGGTCGAGAAGGGGCTGCTTCGCAGATTCGCCAGCGGGCGGCCACGCCCTTCGCGTGTTTCTGCGCCATGTGCCAGGCCCAGGCTGGCCGCACCAAGCCCAAGGGCTAGTGTGCGTATGAAGTCGCGGCGACCGGCGTAGACCTGAGGGTCGGTGATGTCGGTACTGGCAATTGCCGGGGTGTGACGAATCAGCATCTCAGTTCCTGGTGGTTTCCATGTCCATTAGTCGGCGTGGCTGGCGAAACCTTACAGCCATCGCCGCTGCGGCATGGGTTGAGACTGCCGGGATGGCCGCAGGTTCAGGTCGAAAGCGCGGCGCGCAATTCAGCGATTTCGTCGTCGGCCGCCTGGCGCAGGGGTTCATGACGAGACCGGATGATTTCCTGCCAGGCTGCTTCCTCGACTGCGACGACCTTGTTTTGCCACGCCGGGAGATTGCCGGCAAGGGTGATGGAAAAATAGAGGATGTCGCTGACCGAGCGTGGTGTATCTAGCATCGTCAGGTGACTTTGGTCGCGGACTGCATCGGTGATCGTCTCCGGCAGCCCCAGGCTGTGCAGCAGACTTTCACCGATGCCTTCATGCCAGCCCGTGAGTAGATCGATCATCGCCGCTTCGTTGTGGCGATACTCGGGATAGGCCGAGGCGCGGAACAGCAGATAGAAAATCCCGATGTTGTGTACGAGGCCGGCCAGCATCGCCATGTCGGGTGCGGCGTAAGCGTTGTGGCGAGCCAGCATGCGGGCAATCGCGGCCACCTGCAGGGAGTTTTCCCAGGCGGCTTTGGCGATGGCGTTGTAGCTCGATAAATGGACCGATTTGAGCATCTGGTCCATGGCTACGGCGAGCGAGGTCATGCGGACGATGTCGATGCCCAGTCGTTCGATCACGGTATTGAGGTCGGACACCGGGTGGCCGGCCGGGTTGTAGATGACGGAGTTGGCCAGACGCAGCAGCTTGCTAGAAATCAGTGGCTCGATACGGATCGCCTGAACGATTTGTTCGGTGCGAACAAAGGGATCTTTCAGGGCGTTGCGGACAAGAATGGCCGCGTCAAGGCAGGTCGGAAAATTGACATCGCCCGATAGCTCTCGGGCGATGTCTTCGAGAATGTCAAAGTGGCTAGGAGCCGGAGTGGCCATTTCAGCCGGCGATGTAGTTTTCCAGCTGGGCGATCAGGAATTTCTGGTCGCTGATCGTTTCCTTGACCAGGTCGCCGATCGAGATGATGCCAAGAACATTGCCTTCGTCGTCGAGTACGGGGAGGTGGCGGAAATGCTTTTCGGTCATCAGGGCCATGCATTCGTCGAGAGAGACGGCCGGGGTCACGTAGGCCACCTTGTCGCTCATGATTTCGCTGACCAGGGTTTCCTTGGAGGTCTTGCCTTGCAGGATGATTTTCCGTGCGTAGTCGCGTTCGGAAAAGATACCGACCAGCTGTTCGCCATCAAGGACCAGAAGGGCCCCGACTTCGTGCTTGGCCATGACGGTCAGTGCGTGGTAGACCGTATCGCTCGGAGCGACCACTGCCAATGGCCGATTCCTGCCGGCGAGAAGCTGTTTGAGTGTCTTCATTTCTTGTCTCCTACTCCTGTGAGGTGTTGTCCGTCCAGTCTAGCCTCCTCGACATGGACTGCCAAGCTTCAGAAAAACAAAAAAGGCAGCCGAAGCTGCCTTTTCTCGTCTATCTGCAAATCAGCGCAGGCCTGCTGCGTATTCGGCAACAGCCTTGATTTCCACATCGGAAAGCTTGGCGGCAATCATGCGCATCATCTTTTCCGGATCGTTGGCGCGTTCGTCAACACGGAAGGCCTTCAACTGGGCTTCGGTGTATTCCTGGAACTGGCCAGCCAGGCGCGGGTACTGGGCGGGCAGGCCGGCACCGGCCGGGCCGTGGCAGCCGGCACAGGCGGGAATGCCCTTCTTGAAATCGCCCTGGCGCCAGATTTTCTGGCCCAGTGCAATCTGCTTCTCATCCTTGGCGGCTGCCGGCTTCTGCTTCTGGCTGGCGAACCAGGCGGCGACATTCTTGATGTCTTCATCCGAGAGCGGCGCGGCCATGCCGGCCATGATCGGGTTGTTGCGCACGGCAGGCTTGTCGCCAACAGGCTTGAAATTCTTGAGCTGCTTGACGATGTATTCCTCAACCTGGCCGGCCAGGTTGGGGTTGGCTGAAGTCGGGCTGTTGCCATCGACGCCATGGCAGGCGACACAGATGGATTCGGCGATGGCTTTGCCTTTGGCAGGGTCTGCCTTGGCATGGGCTTCTTGGGAAGCGTGGGTGACAAAACTGGTGGCGAAAAGGATTGCCAGTGCCGCTGTACGGATCATTTCGAACTCCTAGTGCGCGTTTATGGGCGCTTTGGCCGGAACGGAGGTTACAAACCTGTTATTCTATATCAGTTCGCCGCCCTCTTGGCGCGTCTTCCGAGTTTTTTATGCCTCTGTTCCAACAGGCGGTTTTTTTGACAACCGTCGCCAATCTCCGCGATTTACCGCAGGACTCTGTCCGTGAAGTTGCTTTTGCCGGTCGTTCGAATGCCGGTAAATCTTCCACCATCAATACCCTGGCCGGGCGTGTGCGCCTCGCCTACGTCAGCAAAACGCCGGGTCGGACCCAGCACCTGAATTATTTCACGCTGGCCGATGGCAAATATTTCGTCGACCTGCCCGGCTATGGCTATGCCAAGGCGCCCGAGGCGATCCGTTCGCAGTGGGAGGGGTTGATTGGCCCCTACCTCAACAAGCGCGATCAGCTGGCCGGGCTCGTGGTCATCATGGATATTCGCCGGCCGATGACCGATCTTGATTTGCGTCTGATCGACTGGTTTCGTCCGACCGGGCGTCCGATTCACATCCTGCTTTCCAAGGCCGATAAATTGAGTCGTCAGGAGCAGACCAAGGCGCTTAAATCGGTCAAGGCCGAAGTCGCAACCTGGGGCGATGCGGATCTGTATTCGGTTCAGCTCTTTTCCAGCCTGAAAAAGACGGGCGTTGAAGAAGCTGAGGCGGTCCTGGCTGGCTGGCTGGACATCGAAATCAAGACCAAAGAAAACAAAGGGCCCCCGGATAAGGGGGGTCCGGGGGCCAAAAAGCCTTAACAGGGTCAAGGCGCCCGCTCAGGGAGGTGAAGCGGGAGACAGCGCTCGCCATCTGCGGATTCTGACGCGCGGCCCGGCCTAAAGTTCCGTAGCAGACCCAATTTTTATTCAATTGATCGAGGTTGAAGCATGGCTGTAGTGAGTGGTGGATTTCCCGGAACCCGGATGCGCCGGATGCGGCGCGATGACTTTTCCCGTCGCCTGATGCGCGAATCGGTGCTGACGGCCGACGATTTCATCTACCCGGTGTTTGTCCTTGAAGGTGCGGGGCGTATCGAAAAGGTGTCGTCGATGCCCGGTGTCGAGCGTCAGTCGCTGGATGTTCTGCTGAAAACGGCGGAACGGGCGGTCAAACTCGGTATCCCCGCGCTGGCTTTGTTCCCGGTGGTCGATGCCTCCCTGAAGTCGCTCGGAGCCGAAGAGGCGTACAACGCCAACGGCCTGGTGCCGATGGTCATCAAGGCGCTGAAGCGCGAATTTCCGAATCTCGGGGTGATTACCGATGTGGCCCTCGATCCCTATACCAGTCATGGTCAGGACGGTTTGATCGACGAAACGGGTTACGTGCTCAATGACGAGACCCTGGCCGTGTTGGCCAAACAGGCACTTTGTCATGCCGAGGCGGGGGCGGATATCGTCGCACCGTCGGACATGATGGATGGCCGAATTGGCCGTATCCGCGCCGAACTCGAAGGTGCCGGGCAGATTTACACGCGGATTCTGGCTTATTCAGCCAAATATGCATCCAGTTTCTACGGCCCCTTCCGCGATGCGGTGGGTTCGGCCGGCAATCTGGGCAAAGGCAACAAATACACCTACCAGATGGACCCGGCGAATACCGACGAGGCCCTGCGCGAAGTGGCGCTCGATCTCGAAGAAGGCGCCGACATGGTCATGGTCAAACCGGGCATGCCGTATCTGGACATCGTCCGGCGCGTCAAGGACGAGTTCAAGGTGCCGACCTATGCCTATCAGGTCAGCGGTGAATACGCGATGCTCAAGGCTGCCGCGCAGAACGGCTGGCTCGATGAAAAGGCCTGTGTCCTGGAGAGTCTGCTGGCTTTCAAGCGGGCGGGCGCGGACGGCATCCTGACTTACTTCGCGCTCGATGCGGCGGAATACCTGAAGGACTGAAAGGCTGTTCTCGATGCAGAAACAAATGGCGGCCAAGGCCGCCATTTTGTTTTCATGCGCCCGGTGCGCCTGATTGCGACAGGCAGGCGAAATAGAGCATCGGCCATTGTTGCGGCCACTGGGTCAGTGGCTCGCGCGTAAAGCCGCTGCGGGCGTATTGTTCCCAGCGCCCGACGACATAACAGCGCAGGAGATTGGCGAGGGCGCCGAAATCGGCGTCGGGCTTGAGGTTTTCCTGGGTTGCGGCGATGCGCAGGGCTTGCTTCATCGCCGCTTCAACCTTGTCGAGCAGGGCGTTGATGCGGGTTTGCAGGCGCTCGTTTTCATTGACCAGGGCGTCGCCGATCAGGACGCGGGTCATACCGCGGTTTTTCTGGGCAAAGCGCAGGAGCAGGCCGATGATCAGTTCGATCTGCTTGAAGCCTTCGCTTTCCTCGGAGGTGATCTGGTTGATGACGCCGAACAGGCTTTGTTCAATGAATTCGATAAGGCCTTCGAACATCTGGGCCTTGCTGGCGAAGTGCCGGTAAAGCGCGGCTTCCGAGCAATCCAGCTTGGCGGCCAGGGCGGCCGTGGTGATTTTTTCCCCTTTCGGGGTTTCCAGCATTTCAGCCAGCGTCTGCAGGATTTGCAGGCGGCGTTCGCCCGGTTTGGTCGCCATCGATATCCCCTCCTAGTTATTTTTGGCCGAAATTTTCAGTCGACCGTAGCATTTTGTAAGTTGCATCGCTGAGCGGATTTTAACGTCAACAAAAGGTGATTGGCGTAAGCCAGCGCTCACCCACACGGTTTTCATGCCGAGTTTTTTGGCACTGACCAGGTTGGCCAGACTGTCCTCGACCATGATGCATTGGCGCGCATCAAGATGCTCGGCGCGGAGCAGGGTGCGAAAACCGGCGAGCATCGGCTTCGGCTGAAAGCGAACGCTCTCGACTGTATAGACGGTATCGAAGCAGCGGCCCAGTCCCGTGATGTCGAGAATGGCTTCGGTGTAGTGGCGCGGGGCATTGGAGAAAATGATCTTGCGTCCGGGCAGGCGGCGCAGGGTGTGGAGCAGGGGCTTGTCGAAAACGACCATGCGCGGCAGATCGGGAAACTGATGGGTTTCCCAGAGGAAATGCCGGGGATCGGTGGCGTGATGGCGGATCAGGCCGAGCAGGGTGGCGCCGTAACGGGTCCAGTAGTCCTGGCGGATGCGTGTCGCTTCATGCGCGTCGACCCCGAGGTGGCGCTCGATGTATTCGCGCATCGAGCGATTGATGTGGGGAAAGATATGCGGCGTCGCGTTGTGCAGCGTGTTGTCGAGGTCAAACAGCCAGACCGGGTTTTTCATGGCGACTCCAGAGGCAAGAAAGCCCGCTGGCGCGGGCTTTTTTCAGGCGTCATCGCAGGATTAGTGCGACTTGATCATCGTCCCGACGCCATGGTCGGTCAGAATTTCCAGGAGCAGGGCGTGTTCGACGCGGCCGTCGATGATGTGCACACCCTTGACACCATTGCGCGCCGCATCGAGGGCAGAGCCTATCTTCGGCAACATGCCACCGGAGAGCGTGCCATCCTCGACCATTTCGTCGATCTGCTTGGGCGTGATGCCGGTGATCAGATCGCCCTTCTTGTCGAGGACGCCAGGCGTGTTGGTGAGCAGGACCAGCTTTTCGGCCTTGAGGACTTCGGCAATCTTGCCGGCGACGACGTCGGCGTTGATGTTGTAGGTCTCGCCATCCTTGCCGACGCCGATCGGCGCGATGACCGGGATGAATCCACCCTTGTCGAGATGGTCGATGAGGACCGGGTCGATTGAAGTGATTTCGCCGACTTGTCCGACGTCGATGAGGTCACCCGGGGCGTCCTTGTTTTCCAGCATCAGTTTGCGGGCGCGGATGAAGTTGCCATCCTTGCCGGTCAGGCCGACAGCCTTGCCGCCGTGCTGGTTGATGAGGTTGACGATGTCCTTGTTGACCTGGCCGCCGAGCACCATTTCGACGACTTCCATGGTTTCGGCATCGGTGACGCGCATGCCCTGGATGAACTCGCCCTTCTTGCCGACACGGGCAAGCAGGCTTTCGATCTGTGGCCCGCCGCCATGGACGACGACGATGTTGAAGCCGACCAGTTCAAGCAGCACGACATCGCGCGCGAAGCAGCTTTTCAGATGCTCGTCGGTCATCGCATTGCCGCCGTATTTGACGACGATGGTCTTGCCGTGGAAACGCTTGATATAGGGCAGGGCTTCGGCCAGGACGGCGGCCTTGATGCCGGGGGTTAGGTCTTCGATACTCATGGCGGGCTCCGGTTGGAATGGCCGGAATTGTACAACGATCGCGGCCTCAGGCAGGGCGGACGTGGCGATTCGGCAGCATCAGGATGGCCTCCCGGTTACTCGCCGAGAAGCAGCGTTCGGCCGCCTCCTGCCAGGGTAACCAGCACCAGTCGCGGTGTTCGTCCGGTGCCGTGCGGATGACCTGTTTGTCGCGGAGGCAAAGGCCGAAGACATGTTCGGTGTTGGTGACGACGCCCGGTGCGTAGCGGTGACGCCATTCCGGGAAAATTTCGTAGGTGTTGGTCAGTTGCCAGTCGCTCAACTGGTGCTGGCGGGTGTCAATGCCGGTTTCTTCGCCGACTTCGCGGTGGGCTGTATCGATCAGGGCTTCGTCGCCTTCGCGGCTGCCGGTGACTGACTGCCAGAAGGCCGGGTGGGCGGCGCGCTCGAGGAGCAGGACGTCGAGTCGCGCCGTGTAGATGACGACGAGGGCCGATACCGGCTGCTTGTAAGGCTTGAGGCTCAAGGCAGCGGCGCGAGGTCGGCGAGCGGGCTGTCGATCAGGATGATGCAGCGCCGTTTCTCATCGCGCAGGCTGTCGCTGGCGGCGCGCAGCACCTCGAGCAGGGCGGCGCAGGCTGCCGGGTCGGCCTTGGCCAGGCTGTGCAGGCCGGATAGCGTGAGCAGGGTGTCGGCGGCGGCAAAACCTTCGGGATCGGTCAGGCAGTCGAACAGCGC
>CAIYYE010000277.1 GCA_903930395.1 uncultured beta proteobacterium | reverse complement strand
TTTCGGTGCCGACTTTCATGCGGGCGACGAATTCGTCGAAAATCGGGCGCTCGACATAGACACGCTCGGTACCCAGGCAAACCTGGCCGCAATTGGCGAAGCAGGAGCGCAGCGTGGCTTCGATGGCGACATCGAGGTCGGCGTCGGCAAAGACGATACCCGGATTCTTGCCGCCCATTTCCAGCGACACCGGACGCGAACCATGCGCCGCAGCCTTGTTGATGATTTCGCCGGTACGCGTTTCACCGGTGAAGGTGATGGCATTGACGTTTTGATTGGTGGTCAGGAATTCGCCAGCCGAATTCGGGCCGAAGCCATGCACGACGTTGTAGACGCCCTTGGGCACGCCACAGGCATTCATCACTTCGCCGAGCAGCGTGGCGGTGGACGGCGTTTCTTCCGACGGCTTGACGACGACGGTGTTGCCGCAGGCCAGGGCCGGGCCGACCTTCCAGGTCATGAGCAGCAGCGGCAGGTTCCACGGGCAAACCACACCGACGACGCCGACCGGGCGACGGATCGCATAGTTCAGCGCGCCCTTGCCATCCGGCGTGGCCATTTCGAAGAATTCAGTCGGCGCATTCTTGATGACGTCGGCGAAAATCTTGAAATTGGCGGCACCGCGCGGGATATCGATGTGCGAGGCAAGGCTCTTCGGCTTGCCGGTATCAGCACATTCGGCCTCGAGGAATTCGTCGAAGCGGCGCGTGATCTCGTCAGCCACCTTGTTCAGGATGTCGGTGCGCTCGACCACGGTCATCTTGCCCCACGGCCCCTTCAGGGCATCGTGGGCAGCCTGGACGGCGGCATCGACTTCGGCCTTGCCGGCTTCATGGACCATGCCGATGATGCTGTTATCGAGCGGCGTGCGCTTTTCAAACTGTTTGCCGGTCGAAACGAATTCGCCGTTGATGAAATTCAGGATCTGTTTCATACCCTTGTGATTCCCTTGTTGTTTGTGCAGCTCAAGCCAGACCGATGGCCGCCAGGCCGGCCCGCGCACATTCTTCGTCTTCGGCTTCAGAGGCGCCCGAGACGCCGATGCCACCGAGCCAGTCACCCCTGCCCACCGGCAAACCGCCACCAAAAACGATGAGGCGGGGCTGGGCCGCGAAGCCCAGCTTCATGCCTTCATCGTGGCCAATCGCCCCCATCCAGGCCTTGGTCGGAAAGCCGAAGCTGGCCGAGGTGTAAGCCTTGTCGATGGCGAGGTCGATGGAGTGGATGAAGGCCCCGGGCATGCGCAAAAAGGCCATGAGATTGCCGCCGCGATCGACCACGGCGACATTGATCTTCCAGCCCTGGGCGGTGGCATGCGCCACCGCCGCTGCACAGGCAGCGGCAGCCGCCTCGGCTGAAATACCGGGGATCGTGGTGGCAACTTGCATCAGGTCACGACGGTCAGGAAACGGTCGTTGAGCTTGCGGTCGTGGTAGAAAACCGCAGCGCCGACTTCATCCATGGTCCACTTCGTTGCCTTCTG
Source organism: uncultured beta proteobacterium (assembly GCA_903930395.1). Lineage (GTDB taxonomy): Bacteria > Pseudomonadota > Gammaproteobacteria > Burkholderiales > Rhodocyclaceae > Azonexus. The sequence goes on along the minus strand of CAIYYE010000277.1, from coordinate 4,179 downwards.
ATCGGGGTAGGCATAGTTGCCGCCGCAGAAGGTTTCGAAACGATTTCCGTTGGGATCGAAGGCGTAGATCGTCGTGCCACGGGTCACGCCGTGACGCGTCGGGCCGATGTCGATGGAGACGCGATTCATCGACATGAGGTCGGCGGCGCGCAGCACCTGCTCCCAGGTTTCCAGCAGGAAGGAAACGTGGTGCAGCTTGCCCGGCTCCGGATGGCGGACGAAGGCGATGTCATGGGCTTTGGTCGAGCACGACAGCCAAATGGCGAGATCCTGGTTGTCGTCGAGCGCGATATGTTCGACCAGATAGAAGCCGAGCACGTCCTGGAAGATGGCCTGGGCCTTTTCGATATCCGGACCGTAGAGCAGGCAGTGGTCGAGGCGGATCGGGGCGATGCCTTTTTCGGCGGAGGCACACCAGGCTTCCGGATTGAGTTCGCCCATCTCGTTGCCGATGGCGGTCTTTTGCGAATAGAGCTCGATCTCGTGGCCGGTCGGCAGCGTGAAGCGCACGCGCTCACCGGTTTCCAGCAGTTCGCCGGCCGGGATGCGCTTGGTAGCGACGCCGTAGGCGTTCAGATCCTTCTCCAGCTTGGCCAGGGTCGCATCGCTATCGACCTTGAAGGCGAAGAAGTCGATGCCGGCCGTATCGGCCTGACGCAGGATCACGCTGTTGTGATCGCGCTCTTCCCAAGTCTTGAAATAAACGCGGCCCTGGGCATCGCGACCGGTTTCGATCAGCCCCAGCACCTTCGAGTAGAAATCAACGCTTTCTTCCATGTCGAGCACACGCATCTGAGCGTGTCCGGGACGAAGTACACCTGTCATTGCCATTTGTCTGCTCCTTTATTTTAGGTGTGGTAACTGCACAAAAATCTGTGCAATCGATTTACTATAACGATATTGCAAGGCAATCTCGACGTCAATACTTTTTCTCGAGATTTTTAAGATACCCCGAAAATAGCTGCTATCAGGGTAAAATTTCAGAATCTGGTCAAACCATTGAACCGAATCTCAAACCATGGCTAACAGCACACCCACCGGCGACAGCCGCCCGACCGAACCCAAGACGCTCGTCGAGTCCGCCTACCGCGCTCTCCGCCGCGACATCATCGAAGGCAACCTCGCCCCCGGTGAAAAGCTCCGCGTCGAGCACCTCAAGGACAACTACGGCGTCGGCGCCGGCACCTTGCGTGAAGCGCTTTCCCTTCTCATTTCCGATGCCCTCGTCGTCAGCCAGGGACAGCGCGGCTTTCGCGTTGCCCCGGTTTCCCTCGAGGACTTCGAGGACATCACCAAGACCCGCGTCATGCTCGAGTGCGACGCCCTGCGTCAGTCGATCACGATGGGCGACGATGCCTGGGAAGCCGACCTGCTGGCCGCTTTCCACCGCCTGACCAAGGCCGAGGAAAAACGCATCGGCACCGACGACCGGGAAGAGTGGGAAGAACGCAATCGCATCTTCCACGAGGTCCTGATTTCGGCCTGTCCGTCGCGCTGGCTCAAACACTTTCTTTCCATCCTCTATCAGCAGGCCGAACGCTATCGCCGCCTGTCGCTTTACCTGCAGCCGATTCCGCGTGACATCCACGCCGAACACGAAGCCCTGATGCAAGCTGCGATGACCCGCGACACCGACAAGGCCACCGCCATCCTTGGCGAACACATCCTCCTCACCTTCCAGTCCATCCAGTTGATCCCAAAAGACCAGCTCAACGAGAAGCTGGCAGCGTGAGTTAGTTGTTGGTCGCGAGCGGCCAGGACGTTGCCGCAGCGGCGTCCGGCTGCCGACAGACGTTCTTGGCCATCTTCCCGAGCACCTTCAGCGTGATGTCGCTGCTCGGCTTGACCCGGCAGGCCAGGACGCGATCCGCCGCTTCATCCTCGGCGCTCACGTACTCCCGACTCATCACCCGCTTGACGTAGGTGCCGGCAGTAATCTCGACCTTGCAGACGCCGCAGCCACCGCCGCGACAGCCGACCGGAATGCCCTTCTTGCCCAGACGCTCCATGCCGACAAGCAGGGATTCGGCCGGCGAGCAACGAAAGGTCTCGCCGGTTTCCTCGATGAGTACGTTGTAATAGATCATTGATCGCACCTGCCCCGTTCAGATGTTCTTGAACAACGGACTCTTCAGTTGCTGCGAAGCATCGGCGGCGGAGAAGAACTTCTCCATGTAGATGTCACGCTCGAACAGTCGGCCTTGCATGAGGGTCGTGATGCACGCCTCGATCATCGCCGGGGGGCCGCACAGGTAGGCTTTGTGGCCACGAAAATCGTTGTTGAAGTGGCCTTTCGCTGCGTCATGGACAAAGCCGCGCGCGCCACCCCAGTCGGAGCCTTCCGGCTCGCCCGACAAAGCCGGAACGTAACTGAAGTTGGCATGCTTTTCAGCCAGCGCCCGGAACTCGGCGTCGTAGTAGAGCTCGTCGCGATTACGCTGGCCGTACACCAGGGTCATCGGCTTGTCGAAGCCCTCGGCCAGCAAATCCTCGATCATCGATTTCGGGCTGGACAAGCCAGAGCCGCCGGCCATGAAAATGAGCGGCAGATTGGCCGATTTCTTGACGAAGAAACGACCGTAAGGGCCAGTCAACTTGAGCTTCTCGCCGACTTGCAGGTTCTCGTGCAACCAGGTGGTGACCTGACCGCCCGGGACGATACGTACATTGAGCTCGACGATGTCATCGGTCTGCGGCGAATTGGCCAGCGAAAACGCCCGCGACTGTCCTTCCAGGGACGGAATCTCAAGGTTGATGTACTGCCCGGCCTGGAAATCCATGGCCCGATCCAGCTTCAGCCAGATGCCCTTGATCGTCGGCGTCAGGGATTCGATGCGCACCACTTCGCCTTCGTAGTCCTGCACCGGCAGATTGCGCGAATCGGGGTCTTCCTCGATCTCGGCTTCAATCACCGTGTCCGACTCAAGCCGGCAGCAGCAGGCCAGGGTCTTGCCTTCCTCGCGCTCGAAATCCATCAGGGCGAAAGTCGAGGCTTCGCCGTGGTCGATATCGCCGTCCAGGACCTGCACCTTGCAGGTGGCGCACAGGCCGTGACAGCAGGCGTGGGGCAGATAAATTCCGGCGCGCAGCGCAGCGTCGAGAATGGTCTGGCCGTCCTCGACTTCGATGGTCTGGCCAAGCGGCTCAATGGTCAGTTCGTAGCTCATTTTTTTAGTATCCAGTGTTGGGATTCAGGATCGAGTTGAACTCGATCCTGATGACTAGCAGTTCACAGCTAACTTACGAACAGCTGCCGTTGAGGCCCTTCAGACCCGGCGTCTGCAGGCGCAGGATGTCCTTGTGCTTGAGGCCCAGCTCGGCCAGGCTCTTGCTCATGTCGGGCTGCCAGGGCTGACCGGATTTGAGCCAGGTGGCCTTGCTGAAATCGACACTCTTCCAGTCCGGGTGATAACCGAAGGAACCCGGCAGAATCTTCTCGCACAGATCGCCGAAGGGCGTGCTGGGCGGCAGGCAGTAGGCGAAGGGGGCGCAGAACATCAGGTGGTCATCCCAACCGACATAGAGCAATTGACCACCGTGGAACTTGTCCTGCGAATCGGCAGGCGGGAACTTGTAATCTTTGAGTGCTTGTACAGCCATGTTTGTCTCCTTTTGATAAGGCGAGCGACGTTGCCGCCGCTCGCCCTTCATCGCTAACGATCAGGTATTTTTGGTTGCCATGCCGCGCCAGGCGGCAAAGTTGGCCTGGTCACGCGAACCCTCGAAATCGAGGTTGTCCTTGCCGTTGTTGAAGTGGTACCAGTCGAGCACGGCAGCCAGCGGGTCGAAACCTTCGGCCGTCGGATCGGTGCCCTCAGGGAAGCAGTTGCCCTGGTAAATCTGGTGCACCGGCAGCCAGGACTGGACGTACTTCTCCGGCTCATCGTCGAAGATGTGCTTACAGCCATCCGAGCATGTGTGGTACTTCTCGCCCTCGTACTCGGACTCGCGGTAGCAGATCTTGGTCGGGTCACCCGGCTCGGTGAACAACATCGGGATCTGGCAGACCTGGCAAAGCATCGGCAGTGTATTCGTGTAGAAACGGTTGCCCTTCTCGGCCTCGTCGCGCCAATAGGTGAAGCGGGCGCGGTAGTACTTGTCGAAGGTGTTCGGGTACTTGGCCGACAGCCAGTCCATTTCCTCGTCGTTTGGCATCCAGGTGTGGAAGGCCGCGGCACC
>CAIYYE010000276.1 GCA_903930395.1 uncultured beta proteobacterium | reverse complement strand
GCGATGTCGGAGGTCTTGGAAGCAACTTCCTTGACCATCTGGGCACCCATGTTGGCGAACTTGTCTTTCAGTTCGATTTCCTTGGCGACGGAAACGCCGTCCTTGGTGACCGTCGGGCCGCCGTAGGAACGCTCGAGCACGACATTGCGACCCTTGGGGCCAAGGGTAACCTTGACCGCGTCGGCCAGGATGTTGATGCCTTCGACCATGCGGGCGCGGGCGGAATCACCGAATTTGACTTCTTTAGCTGCCATTTAATAGCTCCTGAATTTGATCTGTTGAGTTCGTCGGGGCAGAAATTACTTCTGCAGGACGCCCATGATGTCTTCTTCACGCATGACCAGGACTTCCTGACCATCGACCTTGACGGCCTGACCGGCGTACTTGCCGAACAGCACGCGGTCACCAACCTTGACGTCGAGCGCGATCTGCTTGCCGTTGTCGTCACGCTTGCCCGGGCCGATGGCCAGGACTTCGCCCTGATCCGGCTTTTCGCCAGCCGAATCGGGAATGACGATACCGGAAGCGGTGGTGCGCTCGGCTTCGATGCGCTTGACGATCACACGGTCGTGCAAAGGACGGATATTCATAAATCAGACTCCTGAAAATGAGTTGCAACAAACAAAATTGGCCGGCCGCGCCGGGCGCGGATTCGGGAACGGAGCGGGCGGGTTGTTAGCACTCGTCTCCGGTGAGTGCTAATAATAGGGGCGGCACGGTGGTATTTCAAGGGCCTTCCGCCAATCAGTAACGAACTGGCGCCACAGAGACATCGCAAGCCATTGAAAAATTTGGGGATTAGCATTGAGCGACGCACCGGTGCCGACGCCAGCTAAAATGCCGGCATGGCCTCTTTACACCGCAAACCGCCGCTGACAACCCGATGGCTCGCCGCCCTCGTCGGCCTGGCCTTATCCCTGCCCGCGCCGGCCGACGGCCTCCCGTCCGAGGTCGTCAAGGCACTGAAGACCGCGCAGATCCCCGTTGCCAACGTTGCCGTCGTCGTCCAGCCGGTGGACGCCGGCACGCCGCTCGTGGCGCACAATGCCGGGCAGGCGATGAACCCGGCCTCGGTGATGAAATTGCTCACCACCTACGCCGCCCTCGATCTGCTCGGCCCGGCCTACACCTGGAAAACCACCGTGTGGACCGAGACAGCACCGGCCAACGGCGTCCTGAATGGCCATCTCTATCTGCGCGGCAGCGGCGATCCGCGTTTTGCCATCGAGCACCTCTGGGCCCTGCTCCGCCAGGTTCAGGTGCGCGGCATCCGCCAGATCAACGGCGACATCATTCTCGACCGCAGCGTATTCAATGTCCCGGCCATCGATCCGGGCGCTTTCGACGACAAGCCGATGCGCCCCTACAACGTCGGCCCGGACGGCCTGCTGCTCAATTTTCGCGCCCTGCGATTCACCTTGCTGCCCGACAACGGCCGGCCGCGCCTGCTCATGGAAACGCCGAGCGAAGGCCTGCGCATCGACAACCAGCTGCGCTCCGGCAATGGCGACTGCGGCAGCAACTGGAAGGACCAGATCAGCATCCGCCTGATCCCCGAACAGAGCGGCAAGCGCCTCGAATTTACCGGCAGCTATGCGGCGCTGTGCGGCGAAAAGACGCTCAACCTCTCGCCGCTGCCCACCGAGGCCCAGGCCGACGGATTGCTCCGCGCCCTCTGGCAGGAGCTCGGCGGCAACCTGAGCGGACAAGTGCGCGGCGGTACCGTGCCACCCGGTGCCAGCCTGCTTGCCCGGCACGAATCAGCGCCGCTGGCCGATGCCGTGCGCGACATCAACAAGTTCAGCAACAACGTCATGGCCCGCCAGCTTTTCCTCACCTTGGGCAACGATGCCGCGCCGGAAGCCGCCGTAGGAAGTGCCGCCCCCGCGACGACCGAACGCGCCCGTCAGCGCCTGACCGACTGGCTGGGGGCTCGCCAGTTGCGCTTTGCCGAACTGGTCATCGACAATGGCTCGGGCCTGTCCCGCAGCGAACGGATCAGCGCCGGCAGCCTCAACCGCCTGCTGCTCGACGCCTGGAAAAGCCCGGTCATGCCGGAATTCATTTCCAGCCTGCCGATTGTCGGCATCGACGGGACCATGAAAAAACGCCTGAACGGCTCCAGCGCCGCCGGCCGCGCCCACATCAAGACGGGTACGCTGGAGGGCGTCAAGACGGCATCCGGCTATGCCCTCGACGCCCAGGGTCGCCACCATGCCGTCACTTTCCTGATCAACCACCCGCGCGCCCAAGCCGGCAGCGCGGCCATCGACGCCCTCCTCACCTGGGTCGCCCAGCGACGGCTCGGCGAGAAAACACCGGTGTTGGAGAATGAGTAAGAACTCACCTTTCCCGGCCGATTTCCTCAACCGGGCCGGACTTAACCGACAACACGTCTTCAGCCTGGATAAGCTTCCGATGGCGGTCATGGCAACGCTTGGCGATACCGCCGGCTATCGCCAACTCATCCTCCTCGGCCATGGCGGCCGGCGGCTGTGGGAATGCGTCACAGCCAGCGGCATCGGCGGCGAACATCCG
>CAIYYE010000275.1 GCA_903930395.1 uncultured beta proteobacterium | reverse complement strand
GGCTTTCTGCAGTTCGGCGACGGTGTTTTCCGGCAGTACGCGCGGCACGTTTTCGAGCAGGCCGCCGCCGGTGATGTGGGCCATTCCCTTGATCGCAACCTTTTCCATCGTCGCCAGAACTTGCTTGACGTAGATGCGGGTCGGCGCCATGACGACGTCGGCCAGCGTGCGTTCGCCATCAAATTTGGCATTCATGTCAGGCTTGGAGCGCTCAATGATCTTACGCACCAGCGAGTAACCATTGGAGTGGGCACCGGAAGAAGCCAGCCCCAAAACCACGTCACCCGGAACAATCGTCGATTTGCCGTCGATCGCTTTGGATTTCTCAACAACACCCACCGCAAAACCGGCCAGATCGTATTCGCCAGCCGGGTACATGCCCGGCATTTCAGCGGTTTCGCCACCGATCAGCGCACAGCCGGCCAGTTCGCAACCTTTGGCAATGCCGCCGACAACCGAAGCCGCGGTATCGACATCGAGCTTGCCGCAGGCAAAATAATCGAGGAAGAACAGCGATTCGGCACCGAGCACCAGAATGTCATTGACGCTCATGGCGACCAGATCCTGGCCGACCGTGTCGTGACGGTTCAGGTCAAAGGCCAGACGCAGCTTGGTGCCAACGCCATCGGTACCGGACACCAGCACCGGCTCCTTGTAACGCTTCGGCACTTCGAACAGCGCACCAAAGCCGCCGATACCGCCGAGCACGCCTTCGCGCAGGGTCTTGCGGGCAAGCGGCTTGATACGTTCGACAAGGGCATCGCCCGCATCGATATCGACGCCGGCATCACGGTAGGAGAGGGAAGTGTTCTGGGTCATGGTCAGTTCGGGCGCCAAGGTGCGGCGATTAGCCGCTGGAAAAAACGAGGATTTTACCCGAAACCGCGAAGCTCCCCTAACCCGCCGGCCTGTCAGCGAATTCCGCAGGCCGGCGGCGACTTCACCTGGCACTCGCCAAAATCGCGCACCTGCGACGGAGAGAATCCTCGGCTCTGCTAAAATCGCGGGTTCGAATTCCTGGCGCACGCTGATCAATCACGCGGCGCCCGTCCCGTGGAGAAATTGCAATGTATGAATCCCCCCTCATCCAGGATCTGCAGGATCGCGGCCTGATCGCCCAGATCACCGACGCCCAGGCGCTCGACAAGCTGCTGACGGAGGAGTCGGTGACGCTTTATTGTGGTTTTGACCCGACGGCGGACAGCCTGCACCTCGGCCACCTCGTGCCGGTGCTCATCCTCAAGCGCTTCCAGGAAGCCGGCCACAAGCCGATTGCCCTGGTCGGCGGTGCTACCGGCATGATCGGCGACCCGAGTTTCAAGGCGACCGAGCGCAAGCTCAACACACCGGATGTGATCGCCACCTGGGTGGACAAGATCCGCGGCCAGGTTGAGCCATTCCTCAAGTTCGACGGCGCCAACGCGGCCATCATGGCCAACAATTACGACTGGTTCGGTGGCATGAACTGCCTGGAATTCCTGCGCGACATCGGCAAGCACTTTTCGGTCAATGCCATGATCAAGAAGGAATCAGTCCAACAACGCCTGACCCGCGAAGATCAGGGCATTTCCTACACCGAGTTTTCCTACAGCCTGCTCCAGGGCTACGACTTCGCCGAGCTGTACAAGCGCCACGGCTGCGTCCTGCAGATCGGCGGCTCCGACCAGTGGGGCAATATCGTCGCCGGCACCGACCTGACCCGCCGCCTGCACCAGAAGCAGGTCTACGGCCTGACCCTGCCCCTGATCACCAAGGCCGACGGCACCAAGTTCGGCAAGACCGAGTCGGGCGCCATCTGGCTCGACCCGAAAAAGACCTCGCCCTACGCCTTCTACCAGTTCTGGCTCAACACCAGCGACGCCGACGTCTACAAGTTCCTGCGCTACTTCACCTTCCTCCCTGTCAACCGCATCGCCGAGATCGAGGCGGCCGACCAGGCCAGCGGCGGCAAGCCGGAAGCCCAGCGCATCCTGGCCGAGGAAGCGACCCGCCTGGTGCATGGCGAAGTCGCCCTGATGGCCGCCCGACGCATTACCGAATGCCTGTTCTCCGGCCAACTCGCCGATCTCACCGAAAACGACCTCGAGCAACTGGCCCAGGACGGCATGCCCGGCATCCAGCTCGACAAGGCCAACGGCAGCCTGATCGACGCTCTGGTCGCGGCCAATCTCGCCAAGTCGAAATCCGAAGCCCGCACGTTTATCCAGAGCGGCAGCGTCGCCATCAATGGCGCCAAGGCCGAGGGACTCGACCACCAGATCGTCGATACCGAGCGCCTGTACGGCCGCTTCACCATCCTGCGCCGTGGCAAGAAGAACTACGGTTTGGTCAGCTGGCAGTAAATCGCTTATGTAGGCGCGCTGTAGCAAGGTGTTACAGCGCGTAAATAGCCTCAACCTCAAGCATTTCCGGCCGTTAACTGACTTACGGAAGCCAATTTCCGTAGCGAGTCAGCCAAGGAGATGCACCATGTCCTACTTAAGCCAAACCCAGATCAGTTCCCTTGCCACCACGGCTGCGACTGCGGCGGCCTATCTGGACACCTGCGACAGCGGCGCCCGCTTTGCCCGACTCGATCCCGCCTATTACCAGGCCTGCGCCCGGCTCCTGACCACCATCTTTTCAGTCCTTGATGCAAAAGAAGCCTTTCCCGACCTGCTGAGCCAGTCCCCGGCCGCCCAAAACACCCTGGAATGCCTGCAGATGGAACGCCAGATCCGCAGCAGCTGCGCTGGCTATTACCCGCAACTGGCCGTAATTCTCAAACGCGCGGCCGTATAAAAGACCAAGACGCCAGCAAGCAACCGCGACCCCGAGGACTGGCGCCGCCTTAATGCGGCCTCAGCCCGGGGACAAATGCTAGAATCGCGGCCCCAGTTTCATTCCCTTTCCCCGATGCGCCAGCTGATTCTCGACCTGCTGCCCGAAAGCCCGCCCACGCTCGATAACTTCGTCGCTGGCGGCAATGCCGAGACCCTGGCTCTGATTACCGAATGGCTGGCCGGCACGCGCACCGACACCTCGTTCTGCCTGTGGGGCGAAGCCGGCTCCGGGTGCTCGCACTTGCTGCAGGCGAGCGGTTTTTCCTATATCGACGCCGGCCTCGACCCGGCCCTGAACAGCGCCTCGGCAGCCGAACAACTGGCTGTAGATCACGTCGAAAACCTTGATGAAACGGGGCAGATCGCCCTCTTCAATCACTTCAACCGACTGAAAATGTCCGGCGGCATGTTATTGACCGCGACCAGCCAGCCACCGGCCCATCTCGCCCTGCGCGAAGACCTGCGCACCCGCCTCGGCTCCGGCCTGATCTGCCGCCTGCAGCCGCTCTCCGATGCCGAAAAGGCGGAAGCACTGGCCACCCAGGCCAAAGAACGTGCCTTGAAACTGACGCCGGAACTCATCGATTACCTGATGCGCCACGCCCCGCGCGACATGCGTACGCTGTCGTCGGTCATCGTCGCCCTTGACCAATACACGCTGGAGCAGAAGCGCGCCGTCACCCTGCCGCTGCTGCGCGAACTGCTCAACCAGGATGCCAACGCATGAACCTCGCACTTTTCGACCTCGACAACACCCTCCTCACCGGCGACTCCGACTTCGAGTGGGCGCAATTCCTGATCAGCAAGGGCGTTGTCGACCGCGAAGTGCAGGAGGCGAAAAACCTCCAGTTCTACGAGCAGTACAAGGCCGGCACACTCGACATCCATGAATTCCTCGCCTTCCAGCTCGCTCCGCTGACCCGCCACCCG
>CAIYYE010000274.1 GCA_903930395.1 uncultured beta proteobacterium | reverse complement strand
TTCACTTCACGCGCCTTGTCGACGACATTCTTCATGTCGCCCGGCGCCAGGAACTGGCCCTTCTTGATATTGACCGGCTTGCCGCAGGTGGCAACAGCATGGATGAAATCGGTCTGGCGACAGAGGAAGGCCGGCGTCTGCAGGACATCGACGACACTCGCCACGGCGGGGATGTCTTCAATGGTGTGCACATCGGTCAGAACTGGTACGCCGATCTGGCGCTGCACTTCCGAGAAGATGCGCAGACCTTCGTCCAGACCCAGGCCGCGCACCGACTTGCCGGAACTGCGGTTCGCCTTGTCGTAGGAGGCCTTGAAAATGTACGGGATGCCGAGCCGGGCGCAGACTTCCTTCATGTGGCCGGCGACATCGAGGCACAGTTGTTCGGATTCAGCCGTACAAGGACCGGCTATCAGGAAAAAAGGCTGGTCAAGACCAGCCTCGAAACCGCAGAGCTTCATTGGCCTTTGCCCTTTTGACTGGTCACCGCTGCCTTCACGAATGAGGTGAAGAGCGGGTGACCCTGACGCGGGTTGGAGGTGAATTCCGGGTGGAACTGGCAACCGACGAACCACGGATGGACATCGGCCGGCAGTTCGACCATTTCGCAGAGCTCGGTGCCCGGGGCGCGACCAGCGACGATGAGGCCCTTGCCTTCGAGCTGGGCTAGCAGGGTGTTGTTCACTTCATAGCGGTGGCGGTGACGTTCGGTGATCTCCGGCGCACCGTAGATCTGGCGTGCCAGCGAGCCTTCGGCCAGCTTGCAGACCTGGCCGCCGAGGCGCATGGTGCCGCCGATGTCGGAATCTTCGCTGCGCTTCTCGATCTTGCCGGAAGCATCGAGCCACTCGGTAATCAGACCGATCACCGGGTACGGCGTGTCATGATCGAACTCGGTCGAATGCGCGTCGGCCATGCCGGCCACGTCACGCGCAAACTCGACGACGGCGAGCTGCATGCCGAGGCAGATACCGAGATAAGGCACCTTGTTTTCGCGGGCATAGCGGATGGCGGCAATCTTGCCTTCGGTGCCGCGCCGGCCGAAACCGCCCGGTACGAGGATGGCGTCGAGGTCTTCGAGCACGGCGGTGCCGTTCTTTTCGATATCTTCGGAATCGAGATAGACGATATTGACCTTGCTGCGCGTATGAATCCCGGCATGCTTGATCGCCTCGATCAGCGACTTGTAGGACTCGGTCAGGTCGACATACTTGCCGACGAAAGCAATCTTGACCTCGCCCTGCGGATGCTCCATGGCATCGATGAGCTTTTCCCAGACGGTCAGGTCGGCTGCCTTGGCCAGGATATTGAGCTTGTGGCAGACGATTTCGTCGAGCATCTGCTCATGCAGCATGCCGGGAATCTTGTAGATCGAATCGGCATCGAGGCATTCGATGACGGCTTCCGGCATGACATTACAGAACAGCGCGATCTTGCGGCGCTCTTCGATGGGAATCGAGCGGTCGGCACGACAGAGCAGGATGTCCGGCTGGATACCGATTTCGCGGAGTTCCTTGACGGAGTGCTGGGTCGGCTTGGTCTTCAGTTCACCCGCCGTCGGAATGTAGGGCAGCAGCGTCAGGTGCATGAAGCAGACGTTATTGCGGCCTTCCTGAATACCCATCTGGCGGATGGCTTCAAGGAAGGGCAGCGACTCGATGTCGCCGACCGTGCCGCCGACTTCGACAATCGCCACGTCGGCACCTTCGGCACCGGCCTTGATGCGGTCCTTGATCTCGTCGGTAATGTGCGGAATGACCTGCACGGTCTTGCCGAGATACTCGCCGCGACGCTCTTTCTTGATCACCGAGTCGTAAATCTGGCCGGTCGTGAAGTTGTTGCGCTTGGCCATCTTGGCGCTGGTGAAGCGCTCGTAGTGGCCAAGGTCAAGGTCGGTTTCGGCGCCATCTTCCGTGACGAAAACTTCGCCATGCTGGAAGGGACTCATCGTGCCGGGGTCGACGTTGATGTAGGGGTCGAGCTTGATGTGGGTGACTTTGATGCCGCGGGATTCCAGAATGGCCCCGAGCGACGCGGCGGCGATGCCTTTGCCCAATGAGGACACGACACCACCCGTAACGAAAACAAATTTGGTCATGGAAAGACAGGCTGCG
>CAIYYE010000273.1 GCA_903930395.1 uncultured beta proteobacterium | reverse complement strand
TCCGGCCATTGGCCCGGCTGGGTACGCCAGCAATAAACCGAGTCCTCGAAGTCACCGACGATGGCAAATGCCGACGCCGTTGTCCGCGAGGGCAACCAGTCGATCATACCGAAAACCCGGGCCGAGAACAGCGAGAAATCACTGCGGTCGACCCCATCCAGTTTAGCCCAGCGCTCGCGAACAATCGATGACAACCGGTAAAGCACGGCACCACAGGGTCCCGGCAGCAGGACAAACCACAGCAGGACAGCAAAGACGTGACGATGCGAGGCCGCAAGCGCCCCCTCAATGGACAGCCGGGCAATATCTTCCGAACCCAGGCCATAGGCCGAAACACCCTGCCATTCGGCGAGCAAGAGGCGCGCCCTGTCGAGATCGCCGTCGCGCAGGGCCAGTTGGATATCAGTGTAATGGTGACTGAACTGGCGAAAACCCATGGTCAGATAGAGCACGGCGACATTGAGCGCCAGAGCAAAAAAGGGATTCAGTGCATAGAGCAGGCCGTAGCTGACGGCGACCACAACAACCGGCACGAGGACGGCGAGGCACCAGGCCAGCACGCCATGGCGATAGGCCCCGGCATTGAAGCGAGACTCGATGAAATCCGCCCAGGCGCCGAGCGGCTCGGCGACGATGCGGCGGTAATCAAGCGGTTGCAGTTGTTCGATGAGGAAAACTGCGATGAGCGAAAGAAGACTCATGAGGGGCCGATGCTTGCCGTATTCGGCTTATTGTGAGGTATCAAAGTGCCACGATACCACAAGCTCAAGTGCCGTGGAGCAGGCCGAGACGCTCGCTGAGCGAACGGATCATGCCGGCCGTGGCGCCCCAGATGAAATAGTCACCGTAAGGCATGGCAAAGTAATTGCGCAGCGCGCCGCGATAATGCAGCGAATGGCGCTGATGATTGGCCGGGTCGAGCAAAAAGGCGAGCGGCACTTCAAACGCCTCGGCTACTTCGAAGGCGTCGAGATGCAAGGCAAACGGCGGCTTGACCAGCGCGACCACAGGCGTGACGCGAAAACCGGTGCCGGTCCGGTATTCAGGCAGAAAGCCGAGAATTTCGACATGCTCGCGCGACAGTCCGATCTCTTCCTCGGTTTCGCGCAAGGCGGTATGCGACGGCGAAAGATCCTCCACCTCGACCCGCCCGCCAGGAAAGCTGATTTGTCCGGCGTGGTCACGCAGATGGGCCGTCCGCTGGGTGAGCAGGACAGTCTGCCCGCCATCGCGCAGCACAATGGGAAAGAGGACGGCAGCCGGGGTCAGCGGCTGGTCATCGGCGCCTTCTTCCTGAACAAAATGCCCGCTCAGCGGTTCGGGCAACAGGCTGGCCCGCAGGCGTTCCAGGTCAAGCGTCATGCCGATGCGGAGTCTTCCTCGATTTCGGCGTTGACCGCAGCCAGCGCATCCTGCAAGGTTTCTTCGGAGAGGTGGTTGATCATCGTCGCCACCAGATCGGCCGACTCGATGGCCCCCACCGGGAGACGTTTGCTGTCCAGATTGGCCACCATCACGGCGGCCGAACCGACCACGCGCAATAGTGCTTGCCGCTCGCTCATCAGCATTTCCAGCTCGTCGCGCAAGAGCGCTATTTCCTGATCACGTTGCGGCATTTCTCTCTCCTAAAATCTTCTTTTAAGTGTCATGGTACTGCCATCGCGCTGCATTTCCATACGATTCAGGAAACTCATGCCGAGAAGGGCAATGGGCATTTCGCTCGGCAGCACGGATGCTTCGACATTGTGCAGTGTAACCCCGGCGATCGTCACAGTATCGAGGTAAACCCGGGTCACGACGACAGTTCCGTTTGCCGTACTCGACATGCCACGCTGTCCCCGACTGAGGTCGAGGCCGATGCGGCGGGCGTCGGTCGGCCCGAGGGCGATCGACGTCGCCCCGGTATCGACCATGAAACGCACCGAGGTGCCATTGATCGTCCCGGTCGTAAAGAAATGCCCTTGGACATTGGCCGTCAGGATGATCTTGTCCGAACCGTTGCCGCCGGCCACACCGACGGCGTGCTGACCGACGCGCAAGGGGCGTTTCTTGCCGCCGATCTCAATCATGACCTGGTCATCCTGAATGGACAGCAGCTTGACGCCATCCACCGTCTTGCCGACAGGCACGGCCTGCGGTTCCGCCCCGTTGATCATGAGCATGGCCTTGCTGCCCATGATGCCGGCCAACCCGACATCCTGCGCCGACACAGTTGCCGGCAAGGCAAGCGCCAACAGCGCAAGCAACGTAAAATGACGTTTCGCCGTCCCGGACAACCCTGCTGCCATGAAACCTGTCGCCATCTTTCGCCACTCTCCTACTGAAGGTCCCGGCTATTTTGCCATATTCCTTGAGCAGCAAGGTATTCCATGGGAATTAGTGGCCATTGACGAAGGCGCCACCGTGCCGGATTCTGCTGAGGGGTTTTCCGGGCTCTGCTTCATGGGCGGCCCGATGAGCGTCAACGATCCCTTGCCCTGGGTAGAACCGGTCTGCGCCCTGATTCGCGATGCGGTCGCCAGGAATGTGCCTGTCATCGGCCATTGCCTGGGCGGACAACTCATGAGCAAGGCTTTGGGCGGACAGGTCACACGCAATGCGGTCAAGGAAATCGGCTGGAGCCAGGCCGGTGGCGAAGACAGCGCCATTGCCAAAAACTGGCTGGGGCAGTTT
>CAIYYE010000272.1 GCA_903930395.1 uncultured beta proteobacterium | reverse complement strand
GCGACTTGCAGCCCGGGCGAGGACGGGTCGCTGTCAAAGAAATCGCGATTCAGGACGAGCAGGCCGAGAATGGCTTCCCAGACGAAGAAACGGTAGAAGCCGTGGCTGCCTGGTTGCCTTAGCGACTTGCGCGAAAGCCAGCCCACGGTCGCGGTGCCGGCCGCCAGGGCCTGCGAGTCGGAGAGAAATTCAACCATTCAGGGTGGCGCTCAGGGCGGCGATCATGTAGCCGTGGTCGAGGACGCCGGCACTTTCGCGGATGCTGTGCATGGCCCACATCGGCGAGCCGACATCGACGCTGGGAATGCCCAGGCGTGCGGCGACGATCGGGCCGATGGTGCTGCCGCAGCCGAGATCGGTGCGGTGGGCATACTGCTGGCAGGGCACACCGGCCTTCGCGCAGATGGCCATGAAGCGGGCTGCCGTCTCGGCGCTGGTGCTGTAGCGCTGGTTGGCGTTGTGCTTGATGACCGGGCCGGCATTGACCAGCGCATGGTGGCAGGGCTCGTAGGCGGCGGGGAAATTCGGGTGCCAGCCATGCGCCATGTCGGCGCTGATGAAAAAGCTGCGCGCCAGCATCCGGCGCTGGTCTTCACCATCCAGCCCGGCACTGGCGGCGAGCCGGCTGATGACGTCGCCAATGAAACTGCCGCCGGCACCGGTGGCGCTTTCGCTGCCCACTTCTTCATGGTCGAAAAAGGCGCACAGGCAGGTGGCGTCAGGCCTGGAGGTGGCGAGCAGGGCGCTCAGCGCGGCGTGGCAGGAGGCGAGATTGTCGAGCTGGCTGTTGGCGACAAACTCACGATCAACGCCCCAGAAGGCGCCTTTTTGCGTGTCGTAGGCGTTCAGTTCCCAGGTCAGCAGATCGTCTGCCTTGACGCCGATCCGGTCGGCGATGGGCTGGCGGAAGCGCGCTTCGGCCTTCGTGCCGTCTTCCGAGACGCCGAGCAGCAAGGGCAGCTCGGTCTGTTTGTTGAATTTCAGACCGTTCTCGTTAACCTCGCGGTTCATGTGGATGGCGAGATTGGGGAGGCGCAGCAAGGGTTCATCGAAGCGTACCAGATGGGTCGTGTAGCCATCTGGCGTACGGACATTGACGCGGCCGGCCAGCGACAGGTCACGGTCGGCGAAGGTGGCGAGGATGGGGCCGCCATAGACCTCGACACCGAGCCGTACCATGCCGCCCGCGTCGTCAGCCGGCTTCGGCTTGAGGCGCAGGCCCGGCGAATCGGTATGGGCGCCGATCAGGCGCAGGCCGGTGGTCGCTGCCGGCTGGCTACCGACGATGAAGGCGATGATCGATGACCCGCCGCGGACGACGAAATGACGGCCGCCAGTCGCCAGGGTCCAGCGCTCGCCTTCGTCCAGGCGGCTGAAACCGGCCGCCATCAGCCGGGTTTCGCAGGTCTGGACGGCATGCCACGGGCTGGGGCTGGCATCGATGAAATCAAGCAGGTCCTGCGCCTGGGCGCGAACGTCAGCGGGAATATTCATGGCTTTTTAACGGTCAGCAATTCAATGAGCAATTCGGCGATTCGCGAATCATAAAGCATGGCGATATGGCCGACAGCCGGCAGTTCGACATCGCGGGCACCGGTCAGGCGCTGGTTGTCCTGCGGCATGACGTAGTTGTCGTAAGGGTTGCGCAGGCTGACGGTGGGAATCGTCAAAGTCTCGGTTGCCATGTCGCGCAGCCATAGCGAACCGGGCGTCATCTCGCGGGAGTTTTGGCCGAAGCCGATGCGGGAGAGAACGCTGCCGGCATGCGGCGTAGCCAGCGTGAACAGGCGGTCCACGCGCTCGCTGCCGTGGCGCGCGAGATAGGAGCGGCAGATCAGGCCGCCCATGCTGTGCGCGAGCAGCGTGATCTGCTTGCTGCCGGTGGCGGCGCAGACGTCCTCGATGCGCTGGTTGAGTTGCGGCACCAGTTTGCCCATGCTGGTGTAGGGCGGGGTCAGGCTGACCGTGGCCACCGTGTGTCCGGCCGCTTCGAGGCGGCGACGGAGCAGCCACCAGACGCCACGACTGCAGCCGAAGCCATGGACGAGCAGTATCGGCTTGCCGCCCGGCGGCAGGCGGTCGGCCGGCATCCACAGGCGCTCAAAGGGGATGACGAGCAGGAAGGTGAGCAGGAAGGCAAAGTATTCGCCAGTCATGATTGCCAGTCGTCTGGCGAAGCCGAGAGCGGGTGCCGGCGAGGCGAAATTCATGGCGAAGAACCAGGTCGTCGCATTCATCCAGAAGCGCAGACCGAGCAGGCAGTTGATCGCTCCGACAATGGCCAGCGGCCAGGCCAGATGCAGGAAAAGACGTCCGAATGCCAGGTAGGCAGCAGTTTCGAGGGCGATCCAGATGAGCAGGGAGATGGGGACCATGGCGGGTTCAGGCCACTTCTGCAGCGGGTTTGGCCAGCCACAGGCAGGCGCCTTTCGACTCCTTGTCGATGGCTTTGAGGACGCGCTCATGTTCGGCCAGTTCTTCGGGCGAGGCGAGTCGGACGGTGAGCGGCTTGCGCTGGCGGACCAGGCCGTCGGCACCGATATTCGGGCGCGGCGCGGCGTCCGGTTCGATCATCAGGGAATTCTGCCCCCGCGTCATGGCCAGGAAAACGTCGGCCAGCAGTTCGGTGTCGAGCAGGGCGCCGTGCAGGGTACGGCTGGAGTTGTCGATTTCGTAGCGTTCGCACAGCGCATCCAGGCTGTTGCGCTTGCCGGGGTGCAGGTCCTTGGCCATGCGCAGGGTGTCGATCACGCCGTTGCAGATGGTGCCGACCGGCACGCGCCCGAGGCGGTCGAGTTCGGCATTGAGGAAGCCGATGTCGAAGGGGGCGTTGTGGATGATCAGTTCGGCGCCGTTGATGAATTCGAGAAACTCATCGGCGATATCGGCAAACTTCGGTTTGTCGGCGAGGAATTCGAGGCTGATGCCGTGCACCGCCTGGGCGCCTTCGTCGATTTCTCGCTCCGGATTGATGTACTTGTGCAGGTGATGGCCGGTGAAACGGCGATTCACCATCTCGATGCAGGCGACTTCGATGATGCGGTGACCCGAGCGCGGGTCGAGGCCGGTGGTTTCAGTGTCGAGGACGATCTGTCTCATGCCGCTTCCCTGTTTCTCAATTCGTCGATGCCGCGATTGGCCAGGGCATCGGCGCGTTCGTTTTCCGGGTGGCCGGCGTGGCCCTTGACCCAGACCCATTCCAGCTTGTGTTGCTTGACCTGGGCATCGAGCAGTTGCCAGAGGTCGGCGTTCTTCACCGGCTTCTTGTCGGAGGTCTTCCAGCCGTTGCGCTTCCAGCCATGTATCCACTCGTTGATGCCCTTCAGGACGTATTGCGAGTCGGTGTAGATCTTGCCGCCGACCGGGCGTTTGAGGGCCTCGATGGCGCGGATGGCGGCGGTCAGTTCCATGCGGTTGTTGGTCGTGTCCTTCTCGCCGCCCCACAGTTCCTTCTCGTGTGGCCCGATGCGCAAAATGGCGCCCCAGCCGCCGGGGCCGGGGTTGCCCTTGCAGGCGCCATCGGTAAATATTTCTACGGTTTCTTCAGCGGCCATGGCCTTCCTTTTGAGCGATCGGGCGCAGCGCCTTGGCGCGCACCGACTTGTTACGCCAGTTGGGGGTGATCAGGTGCATGCCATGCACGCGCTTGATGGCGCGCAGGACATAAACACCGCCGGAAAAATTCCACCAGCGGTTGCCGGCAGTTTCGATGAACTGCCAGCCTTGCACCCATTTGAGTTGTTC
>CAIYYE010000271.1 GCA_903930395.1 uncultured beta proteobacterium | reverse complement strand
TCGGGGCCGGTAATCCATTGGCTGACGCCATTGTTCAAGGCAGTCTTGCCATCCAGGCTGGCGGCAGCCTTGAGGCGCAGCCACGGCCGGCCACGCGTCATGCGCGAGACGAAACCGATGTTCAGCTCACGCGCCTCGTTTTCCAGCAGGCCACTGGCCGTTTCAATACCGGCCGCCTGCAACAGGGCCATGCCCTTGCCGGCAACCAGCGGATTCGGATCGCTCATCGCCGCCACGACGCGCGACACCCCGGCCGCAATCAGGGCCTCGGCACAGGGTGGCGTCCGGCCGTAATGGCTGCACGGCTCGAGCGTCACGTAGGCGGTGGCGCCGCTGGCTTTATCACCGGCAGCCCGCAACGCATTGACTTCGGCATGCGCCTCGCCGGCCTTTTCATGCCAGCCCTCACCCACGATTTGAGCGTCGCGAACCAGCACGCAGCCAACCCGTGGATTGGGCGAGGTCGTCCACAGCCCGCGCTCGGCCAGTTGCAGGGCGCGCGCCATCAGCCGATAGTCGTCGGCCGGGATACTCATTTTTTACGGGGGGTCGGAGAAACTTCGCGGATGGCCTTGGAGAAGGCATCGACGTCTTCGAAATTGCGATAGACCGAGGCGAAGCGGATGTAAGCCACCTTGTCGAGTTTCTTCAGTTCGCGCATGACCAGTTCGCCCAACTGCTGCGTACTGACTTCGCGCTCACCGGCCGAACGCAGTCGCTCCTCAATATCGGCCACCGCGGCATCGACCGACTCGATCGACACCGGCCGCTTGCGCAGCGCCAGCTCCAGGCTGGCGCGCAGCTTGGCCCGGCTGAACTCGGTGCGCAGACCGTTTTTCTTGACGACCTGCGGCAGCTGGATTTCAGCCCGCTCGTAGGTCGTGAAACGCTTGTCGCAGGCATTGCACTTTCTGCGCCGACGAACGACATCCGCCTCGTCGGAGAGGCGGGTATCAACGACGGCCGTATCGTCATGGCTGCAGAAAGGACACTTCATGGGTGCTGATAATTAGTGATTGGCAATTAGAAATTGGGGGGGCACCCCCAATAACCAATCACCAATTCCCAATTACTGCCTCAAGCGCCGTAAACCGGGAACTTGGCGCACAAGGCGGCAACCTTGGTGCGCACGGCGGCGGCGACGGCCTCATCGTTCGGCGCTTCGAGCACATCGGCCACGAGGTGGGCGATGGTCTCGGCTTCGATTTCGGTGAAGCCACGCGTCGTCATGGCCGGCGAGCCGATGCGGATGCCGGACGTCACGAACGGCTTCTGCGGATCGTTCGGGATGCCGTTCTTGTTGACCGTGATGTGGGCACGACCGAGGGCGGCTTCGGCTTCCTTGCCGGTGATGTTCTTGGCGCGCAGGTCGACAAGAAAGACGTGGCTTTCAGTACGACCGGAAACGATCCGCAGACCGCGCTCTTCGCCAAGCACCTTGGCCATGACGCGGGCGTTGTTGATGACCTGCTCCTGGTAGCGCTTGAAGTCCGGTGCGGCAGCTTCCTTGAAGGCGACAGCCTTGGCGGCGATGACGTGTTCGAGCGGGCCGCCTTGCAGGCCGGGGAAGATGGCTGAATTGAGGGCCTTTTCATGCTCGGCCTTCATGAGGATGACGCCACCGCGCGGACCGCGCAGGGTCTTGTGCGTGGTCGAAGTCACGACATCGGCGAAGGGCACCGGGTTCGGGTAGAAACCGGCGGCGATGAGGCCGGCGTAGTGGGCCATGTCCACCCAGAAAATGGCGCCGACTTCCTTGGCCACCTTGGCGAAACGCTCCCAGTCGATGCGCAGGGCGTAGGCCGAGGCGCCGGCGACGATGATCTTCGGCTTGTGCTCGCGGGCCAGCGCTTCCATCTTGTCGTAATCGATCTCTTCCTGCTCGTTGAGGCCATACGAAACGACGTTGAACCACTTGCCGGACATGTTAAGCGCCATGCCGTGGGTGAGGTGGCCACCTTCGGCCAGGCTCATGCCCATGATGGTGTCGCCCGGCTTGGCAAAGGCCATGAGTACGGCCTGGTTGGCCTGCGAACCGGAGTTCGGCTGGACATTGGCCGCTTCGGCGCCGAACAGCTTCTTGAGGCGGTCGATGGCGATCTGCTCGGCGATGTCGACGAATTCGCAGCCACCGTAGTAGCGCTTGCCGGGATAGCCTTCGGCGTACTTGTTGGTGAGCTGGGAGCCCTGGGCTTCCATGACGGCCTTGCTCACGTAGTTTTCGGACGCGAT
>CAIYYE010000270.1 GCA_903930395.1 uncultured beta proteobacterium | reverse complement strand
CGGTCATCGATCGCCTCGACAAGCAGGCGGCCGAACCGCTCATTCCCTTGCTGGGTGGCTGGCGCATGGTGGTCGAAGCGCTGCGCAGCGGCCTTGAGCAGCGTATTTCCGAGACCGAGATCACGCCCCTGCTGGCGCGGATGGCCGAGCTCGATGGTCTCCTGAAACAGGCGGCGCAACGCTGGATCGAAGCGCAGAATCGCAAGATGCTCGATGAACTGGAGGCCAATCGCCTGCAGCTGGGCGCGCGCATCGGCCTGGCCTTGCTCGGCGCGCTGCTGGTTGCGCTGGCCATGGGCTGGTGGCTGGTCCGGCCGGTTCGCCATCTTGAGCAGGCCATCATCAGGCTGGGCGCCAGCCGCTTCGACGAAGCCGTCTCCGTCGGCGGCCCGGCCGACTTGCGCCAGCTCGGCAAGCGCCTGGACTGGTTGCGGCAGCGCCTGGCCGAACTGGAGGCCGATCGCGAGCGCGCCCTGCGCCATGTCTCGCATGAGCTGAAAACACCGCTGACGGCATTGAAGGAGGGCGTTTCCCTGCTCCGTGAGGAAGTCCCCGGCACCCTGGTGGCAGGGCAGCGTGAAGTGGTCGATATTCTTCAGCACAATGTCGCCAGCCTGCAGGTGCAGATCGAAAGCCTGCTGACGCTCAATGCCGCCGCCTTCGAGGCGCGTCGCCTGCAGGTTGCTCCGACCCGGCTGCACAAGCTGCTCGAAGCCGTGGCACAACGCCGCGACCTGCACAGCCAGTCGCGGCATTTGAAGATCGTCATCGACAGTCCCGAAGAGTCGGCCCTGCTTGACGCCGACAAAATGATCGTCGTACTCGATAACCTGCTCTCCAACGCCATCGATTTCAGCCCTGAAAATGGCGAAGTCCGGCTCGCGGTCAGTCATGGCGAGGGCCTCTGGCGATTTGAGTGCGTCGATCAGGGGCCCGGTGTCGCTGAAGAGGACAGACAACGTATCTTCGACCCCTTTGTCCAGGGTCAGCGCATGGCGCCGGCGCCGCGCCAGGGCAGTGGTGTCGGTCTTTCCATCGTGCGCGAGCTGGTGCGGGCGATGGGGGGCACCGTGTTTCTTATCCCGCAAGCCGCGGGCGCCCATTTTTGTGTGGAATTACCCGATGAGCAGTAAAAGCCTATTTTCCTTTCGCCAATTTCCTGTCTTGCTCTGGGCTGTCGTCCTCGGGCTGGCGGTCTCCGCTTGCTCGACCGGTTCGCTGGCCAGAAAGCTGCACCTTGAGGACAGCAGCCCGGAAGCCGCCCTGGTCTATTACCAGGGACTGTCGCGCCTGACGCCAGCCGAGCTGACACGCGAGCGCGTCGTGCTCGGTGCCGCGCCGCAAGTGCCCTTTACCCAGGTCAGGCTGGCGATGCTGCTCGGCCATCCACGTGTTTCGCAGGATCTGGGCAAGGGACTGGCGCTGCTCGAAGCGGTGCTTAAATCCGGCGACCTGGCGGCCTCGTCCTTTCACCCGCTGGCCCGCCTGCTGGCCGACAACTACCTTGATCGCATCAAGTTCGAAAGCCAGATCGAGAAGCAGGGGCTGCAGTTGAAGGAAAGCCAGCGCAAGGCCGCCGAGCTGCAGGAGAAACTCGACAGCCTGGCCAATATCGAAAAGGCACTGATTCCGCGCCCACGCGCCGTCAGGCCGGATGGAGTCAAGCGATGACGGCCGGCGGTGCTCACGTTCTGGTCGTCGATGACGACGAGGACATCCTCAAACTGCTCACCATGCGCCTGCGCGCCCGGGGCTTCCGGGTGACTGCCGTCGGCTCTGCCGAGCAGGCCCTGGCGCAGATTGCCGTCGACCCGCCGCGCGTTGTGGTCAGCGACGTTCGCCTGCCCGGCATCGATGGTCTGGCGCTCTTTGAAGAAATCCGGCGGACAAGGCCAACGCTGCCCGTCATCCTGCTGACGGCCCACGGCAACATCCCGGATGCCGTCGATGCCACCTCGCGCGGTGTTTTTGGCTATCTGACCAAGCCTTTCGACAGCCAGATCCTGCTCGAAAAGATCGATCGCGCCCTGCAACTCTCGGCGCCGAATTTCGAGTCCGCCGACGGGCAGGGGGGGGCCGGGGACGGCAGCAGGGCTGGTGACGACAGCTGGATGGCCGGCGTCATCTTCCGCAGCAGCCGGATG
>CAIYYE010000269.1 GCA_903930395.1 uncultured beta proteobacterium | reverse complement strand
CATCCAGAACGACATCAAGCGCGTCGTGGCCTATTCCACGCTGTCGCAGCTTGGCTACATGACGGTTGCCCTGGGTGCTTCGGCCTATTCGGTCGCCATCTTCCACCTGATGACGCACGCCTTCTTTAAGGCGCTGCTCTTCCTCGGCGCCGGTTCGGTCATCATCGGCATGCACCACGATCAGGACATCCGCAACATGGGCGGCCTGCGCAAGTACATGCCGATTACCTGGATCACCTCCCTGATTGGTTCGCTGGCCCTGATCGGCACGCCCTTCATGTCCGGCTTCTACTCCAAGGATTCGATCATCGAAGCCGTGGCACTGTCGCACATTCCGGGCGCCGGGTTTGCCTACTTTGCCGTGCTCGCCGGTGTCTTCGTTACTGCCTTCTACTCCTTCCGCATGTACTTCCTGGTCTTCCATGGCGAGGAACGCTTCGGCAAGGCGCATGGCGCCGATCATCACGATCATCATGGCGACCATGATGACGAAGAAGCCTCGCACGACCATCACCACGGTCTGGCGCCGGGTCAGAAGCCGCATGAAACACCCTGGGTCGTTACCCTGCCGCTCGTGCTGCTGGCCATCCCGTCGGTCGTCATCGGTTTCATCGCGATTGGTCCGATGGTCTTCGGTGATTACTTCAAGGGCGTGATCTTCATCGATCACCACGCGCATCCGGCCATGGAGCACCTGTCCGAGCATTTCCACGGCGCCGTAGCCATGGGTGTGCATTCGCTGACCAGCCTGCCTTTCATTCTGGCCCTGTCCGGTGTCGTCGTTTCCTGGTTCTTCTACATGAAGCGCCCGGATATCCCTGCCGCCATCCAGCGTCGCTTCTCGGCCATCCATACGCTGCTCGAGAACAAGTACTACTTCGACAAATTCAACGAAGTCGTCTTTGCCGGCGGCTCGCGTCTGCTCGGCAAGATGCTTTGGAAGGGCGGCGACGTCGCCATCATTGACGGCCTGATCGTCAATGGCTCGGCCAAGGTCGTTGGATGGATCGCTTCGGTAACCCGCCTGTTCCAGACCGGTTACGTTTATCACTACGCTTTCACCATGATCATCGGCGTCTTTGTGCTGATGACCCTGTGGATCAACCGCGCCTGATTGAAGAGCTCGCAGAGTACCAAGGAAAAACATGTCGAATTACCTGCTCTCACTTGCCATCTGGATTCCGATTTTCGGCGGCCTTGCTGTTCTCGTGGCCGGTCGCCTCGGTGGCGATTCCAAGGCTCGCGGTGCCGCGCTGCTGGTGGCGATTGCCGCTTTTCTGGTCACCATCCCGTTATGGACCGGTTTCAATGCTGCCAACGGCGGCATGCAGTTCGTTGAACTGAAGACCTGGATTCCGCGCTTCAACATCAACTACCACCTCGGGGTGGACGGCATCTCGATGCTGTTTGTCGTGCTCAACGCCTTCATCACCATCATCGTCGTCGCCGCCGGTTGGGAAGTGATCCAGAACAAGGTGGCCCAGTACAACGCCGCTTTCCTGATCATGTCCGGCCTCATGAACGGCATTTTCACCTCGCTCGACGGTGTGCTCTTCTACGTCTTCTTCGAAGCCTCGCTGATCCCGCTCTACCTGATCATCGGCGTCTGGGGCGGTCCGAACCGCGTTTATGCGGCCTTCAAGTTCTTCCTCTACACCCTGTTCGGTTCGCTGCTCTTCCTGATCGCGCTGATGTACCTGTTCATCCAGTCCGGTGGCAGCTTCTCCATCCTCGAATGGCACAAGATGCCAATCGGCCTTGGCGCCCAGGTCTGGCTCTTCCTCGCTTTCCTGATCGCTTTCGCCGTCAAGGTGCCGATGTGGCCGGTCCATACCTGGTTGCCGGATGCCCACGTCGAAGCGCCGACCGGTGGTTCCATCGTCCTGGCTGCCATCGCCCTGAAGCTCGGCGCCTACGGTTTCCTGCGGTTCTCGCTGCCGATCCTGCCCGATGCCTCGCATGAACTTTCCGGCTTGGTCGTCGCCCTGTCTCTGATCGCCGTCGTCTATATCGGTTTTGTCGCCCTGGTTCAGGAAGACATGAAGAAACTGGTTGCCTATTCGTCGATTGCCCACATGGGCTTCGTGACCCTGGGCTTCTTCATGTTCAGCCCGATGGGTATTGAAGGCGCGCTGGTCCAGATGGTCTCGCACGGCTTCGTTTCGGGCGCCATGTTCTTCTGTATCGGTGTCATGTACGACCGCGTGCATAGCCGCCAGATCGCCGATTACGGCGGTGTGGTGAACAAGATGCCGAAGTTTGCCGCGCTGTTCATGCTCTTCACCATGGCCAACGCCGGCCTGCCGGCCACCTCGGGCTTTGTCGGCGAATTCATGGTCATTCTCGGCGCCGTCAAGTTCAATTTCTGGGTTGCCTTTGCCGCCGCCAGCTCGATGGTCATCGGTGCCGCCTACTCGCTGTGGATGTACAAGCGCGTGATCTTCGGCGATGTGGGCAATCACCATGTCGAAGAGCTGTCCGACATCAACAAGCGCGAGTTTGCCATCCTTGGCATCCTGGCCATCGCCACCCTGTGGATGGGTCTCTACCCGCAGCCTTTCACGGAAGTCATGCACGCCTCGGTCAATGACCTGTTGCGTCATGTCGCCATCAGCAAGATTCAATAAACGGTAGCCGACATGTTCGACAATTTCGTTGTCCCCAAT
>CAIYYE010000268.1 GCA_903930395.1 uncultured beta proteobacterium | reverse complement strand
CGCCAACAATGCCGAATCAGTGCTGCAACTGGCCATTGCCGGGGTCGGCATCACCCGCCTGACCGATGTCATTGTCGACCAGGCGATACGCCGCGGCGCTCTGATCCCGATTCTCACCAACTGGCACCATGTCGAACCCGTGCCGCTGTTCGTCACCTACCCGAGTGGTCGCCACCTGGCCCCCAAGGTCAGGGTGATGGTGGATTTTCTGGTTGAAGAATTTGGCCGTGCGCCCTGGCGGGTCTAGCCGGCTAACCTACTCGGCTCAGGACCAGATGCGCGTCGCGCCGACCGTCAGCAGGCCGAGATAAGTCGCCGTCAGCGACCCGGCCAGATGTACCGAGGCGAGGCCGATGGCCCAGGCCGGCTGGCCGGCGAGCAGGCGCTCGACGACCTCAGCCGAAAAGGTGGAAAAAGTTGTCAGCCCGCCGAGAAAGCCGGTAATGGCAAACAGCTTCCAGGCCAGCGGAAAATGCGTGTTCAGGTGGAACAACCCGACCGCTACGCCGACCAGATAACCGCCAATGACATTGGCCGCCAGGGTGCCGAGCGGCAGGGCGACAAATAGCGGATTGAGCGCCAAGCCGAGAAACCAGCGCGCCCACGCCCCCAGGGCGGCACCGCAGCCGATAGCCAGGAAATTGAGCGCAGAAAGGTTGTGCCAGGCAGACATGCTTTGAATTTTAGCGGTTTCAGGGCACCAACCGTTAAAATGGCGTGATTGAAATCCGAGGTTTTACCGTGAGCAGCCCCAAACCGCCCGCCAATACGCCAGCCCCCGCCGCAAATTTCATCAGGAACATCGTTGAAGCCGACCTCGCCGCCGGCAAACATGCCCAGCGCCACTGGGCCGGCCGGCCCGGTACGGCAGCTGATCACGCCGCTGCGCCGCTCGATGCGGCCAAGTTGCGCACGCGTTTTCCGCCCGAGCCAAACGGCTACCTGCACTTCGGTCACGCCAAGTCCATCCTGCTCAATTTCGGCCTCGCCCAGCAATACGGCGGCCGCTGCCACCTGCGCTTCGACGACACCAACCCGGAGAAGGAAGACCAGGAATACGTCGACTCGATCATCGACGCGGTCAAATGGCTGGGCTGTTCGTGGGAAAAGGGCGGCGAAACCAATCTTTACTACGCCTCCAACTATTTCGACTGGATGCTGCAATCGGCTGAAGCGCTGATCAAGGCCGGCCACGCCTATGTCGACAGCCAGTCGGCCGAGGAAATGCGCGCCAACCGCGGCACGCTGACCCAGCCGGGCAAGAACTCGCCCTTCCGCGAGCGCTCCGTCGCCGAGAACATGGATTTGTTCAAACGCATGCAGGCCGGCGAATTTGCCGACGGTACGCACATCCTGCGCGCCAAAATCGACATGTCCGCGCCCAACATCAATCTGCGCGACCCGGCCATCTACCGCATTCGCCACGCCACGCACCACAATACCGGCGACAAGTATTGCGTGTACCCGATGTACACCTTCGCCCACCCCATCGAGGATGCGCTGGAAAACATCACGCATTCGATCTGCACCCTCGAATTCGAAGACCAGCGCCCGTTCTACGACTGGCTGCTCGAGCGGCTGGCCGAAGCCGGGCTGTTGCAGCGCCCCCTGCCGCAGCAGATCGAGTTCTCGCGCCTCAACCTGACCTACGTCGTGCTCTCCAAGCGGAAGCTCATTCAGCTCGTTGATGAAAAGCACGTTTCCGGCTGGGACGATCCGCGCATGCCGACGCTCGTTGGAGCCCGCCGTCGCGGTTATTCGGCCGACGGGTTCCGCCTGTTCATGGAGCGCGTTGGCGTTACCAAGAACGATTCGCTGATCGACTACGTGCTCTTTGAAGACGCCATGCGCGAAGTCATGAACGAATCCGACCCGCGCCGCATCGCCGTGCTCGACCCGGTCAAGCTGATCATCGACAACTACCCGGTCGGTCAGGTCGAGGAATGCTTCGCCCCCAACCACCCGCTCCACCCCGAACTCGGCCAGCGCAGCATCCCCTTCAGCCGCGAACTGTGGATCGAGGGCGAGGATTTCATGGAAGTCCCGAGCAAGGGCTTCCGCCGCCTCTTTCCCGGCAACATGGCGCGCCTGCGCTACGGCTACGTCGTCGAATGCACGGGCTGCGACAAGGATGAACACGGCAAGGTCATCGCCGTCCATTGCAACTACCTGCCCGAGACCAAATCCGGCACACCGGGCGCCGACAGCGTCAAGGTCAAGGGCAACCTGCACTGGGTCTCGGCCGCTCACGCCTACCAGGCCGAGGTTCGTCTCTACGAACGCCTGTTCAAGGTGCCGGCACCCGGCGCCCGGCGCGAAGGCGATGCGCCCGAACTGGAGCGCGACTTCCTCGACGACCTCAACACAGCGTCGAGCCAGACGATCACCGCCCAGCTCGAAAGCTGCCTGAAGGACGCCCAGCCGGAAGAGCGCTTCCAGTTCGAGCGCCACGGCTACTTCGTCGCCGACCGCGTCGATTCAAAACCGGGCGCCCCGGTCTTCAACCGGGCCGTGACGCTCAAGGATTCGTGGGACAAGGCGAGCTAAACGATGGGTGGTGGATGGGGCTGCCCGCACGAGGTCAATGATCGTTGCCTCAAGATCAACAACCTGCCTTGCAACCCGGGCATGAAGGGCTGCGAGCTCGCCGGCCGCTACCGCTTCGCCGACGAGAGCAAGAACACCCGTTACTGGGAGAAAAAGGCGCGTGCCGACACGCCCGCACCGGTGCAGCCCGCCCCCGCCGCTGAAGACGGCCAACCGGATTAAGTCATGCCCCGCGACGTCGAACAACTCGGCCAGGTCTTCACGCCACCCAACGTGGTGGCCTTCATGCTCGACCTGTGCGCGAACACGGGGCGGATACTCGAACCCTCGGCCGGCGACGGCGCCTTTTTCAATGAATTGAAGGCGAGAAAAGCCGATTGCGTCGGCATCGAAATCGACCCGCGCGTCGCGCCCGATGGTGCGCTGGTCCGTGACTTTTTCAGCTACCCGCTCAGCGAACAGTTCGACAGCATCATCGGCAACCCACCTTACGTCCGCTTTCAGGACGTCGATGCCCGCACGAAAAAGCGCCTGAAATCGGAACTCTTCGATGCCCGCAGCAACCTGTTCCTGTTCTTCATCGAAAAGTGCATCCGCCACCTCAAGCCGGGCGGCGAACTGGTCTTCATCGTGCCGCGCGAGTTCATCAAGCTGACCGCCGCCAAAAAACTCAATGCCTGGCTTTACGCCCAGGGCAGCATCACGCATTTTTACGAGACCGGCGACGTCCGTGTCTTTGGCGACCACACGCCGAACTGCGCCATTTTCCGTTTCGAAAAAGGCCGCACCGATCGCCACATGGCCGACGGCCGCCGCTTTGTCGAAGCCGATGGTCAACTGATGTTCCTGCGCGACGATCACAGCGTGCGCTTTGCCGATGTCTTTGCTGTCAAGGTCGGCGCCGTTTCGGGTGCAGACCTGATTTACACCCACCCCAAGGGCAATATGGAGTTCGTTTGTTCGAAAACCGTGGAAACCGGCGAAACCCGCCGCATGCTCTATG
>CAIYYE010000267.1 GCA_903930395.1 uncultured beta proteobacterium | reverse complement strand
TTGTCGGCATCGACGGGACCATGAAAAAACGCCTGAACGGCTCCAGCGCCGCCGGCCGCGCCCACATCAAGACGGGTACGCTGGAGGGCGTCAAGACGGCATCCGGCTATGCCCTCGACACCCAGGGACGCCACCATGCCGTCACTTTCCTGATCAACCACCCGCGCGCCCAAGCCGGCAGCGCGGCCATCGACGCCCTCCTCACCTGGGTCGCCCAGCGACGGCTCGGCGAGAAAACACCTGTGTTGGAGAATGAGTAAGAACTCACCTTTCCCGGCCGATTTCCTCAACCGGGCCGGACTTAACCGACAACACGTCTTCAGCCTGGATAAGCTTCCGACGGCGGTCATGGCAACGCTGGGCGATACCGCCGGCTATCGCCAACTCATCCTCCTCGGCCATGGCGGCCGGCGGCTGTGGGAATGCGTCACAGCCAGCGGCATCGGCGGCGAACATCCGATTGACGACTATTGTGTACAGACGGTAGGCCGCTGGTTTGCCGAATCCCTGCCCGGCCGGCGCCACACCCTGCTTTACCCCGGCGAAGCAGCAATCGGCCTGCAACAACTGGGCAAGCTGGCCGGCTGGCACCAGCCCTCGCCCTTCATGGTTGGCATCGATGCCGAATGGGGAAGCTGGTTTGCCTACCGCGCCATTGTCCTGGCCGATACGGATTTTGTGCCGTCCCGTCCCGTCGAGCGCCAGAGTCCATGCCTGACATGCTCAAGCCAACCATGCCTTGCGGCCTGCCCGGCGGATGCTTTAAGCGGTGATCAATTCTCGCTGGCGCGCTGCGCCGGCTATCGCCTTGAGCCTGCCTCCGCCTGCGCCCATGGCTGCCTCTCCCGGCAGGCCTGCCCGGTGGGCCGCATCCATCGCTACGAAGAAGCGCAGATCAAGCACAGCTATTCGCGCTCGCTGGCGATGCTGCGCCAGTATTTCTAACCCACCGGCCTCACGCCAAACAGCGCGATCCAGCCGCGAACGACGCGATAGCCGACCCACAGGCCGAGGATGGCGATCAGTATCCAGGCCAGCGGAATGCCGATGATGGTAATGATGAGCAGGCCGTAAATCACCATCCCGAGGAAGGTGAACCAGAAGGTGCGAATCTGCCAGCGGAAATGGCTTTCCAGCCAGGTGCCATTGACGTCGCTACGCTTCAGGTAATTCAGGAAAACAGCGCACAGCGAAGGCAGACCGAAGACGAAACCGCCGGCCACCGTCGCCGCCGAGGTAAGGCCGACAAAAACGGCAATCGCATGCAGGCCGTAAATAAAATGGGTGAGCTGGACCAGCGAGGGACGGACACCCTGCAAGTCGACAACGGGAACGGGTTCCTGCATGGCTTATGCCTCCGGAAGAAATTTCTGCATGAGCAGCGCATGGCCGGCTGCCGGGTCGAGCACATAGGGGGCAAAGCCGGCCTGGGTGTAGGAGGACATTGCCCGCGTGTTGTTGGACAGCACTTCCAGCGTCAGCTTGCAGCAACCAAGCTGTTTGGCCCGCTCTTCGGCCCAGGCCAGCAGCGCCTGGCCTATGCCCTTACCGCGCAAGCCCTGGCGCACGACGATGTCGTGCACATTGAGCAGGGGCTTGGCGGCAAACGTTGAAAAACCGGCGAAGCAATCGATCAAGCCCACCGCCTCGCCGTCCAGCCAGGCCAGAGCCCCATGAAAACCCGGCACCTCGCGCATGACACCGATCAGATGCAGCTTGGCGTAATCGGAAAGTCCCTCGCCACCTCCCATCGGATCGTTGGCGTAGTGATCAAGCAGATCCAGCCAGATTTCAGCCTGGGCCAGGTCGGACAGATCCAGCGGAATGATGCTCAGGCTCACAGGCCCAGATCATCCCACATCGCATCGACGCGCTTTTTGACGCCGTCGTCCATGACAATCGGCCGCCCCCATTCGCGACTCGTTTCACCCGGCCACTTGTTGGTCGCGTCCAGCCCCATCTTCGAGCCCAGACCAGCCACCGGGCTGGCGAAATCGAGGTAGTCGATGGGCGTGTTGTCGACCAGGGTCGTGTCACGCGTCGCGTCCATGCGCGTCGTCATCGCCCACACCACTTCCTTCCAGTCGCGGATGTCGATATCGTCATCGACGACAATGATGGTCTTGGTATACATGAACTGGCGCAGGAAGCTCCAGATGCCGAACATGATGCGCTTGGCGTGGCCGGGGTAAGCCTTCCTGATGCTGACGATGGCCATGCGGTAGGAGCAGCCTTCCGGCGGCAGGTAGAAATCGACAATCTCCGGATACTGCTTCTGGAGCAGCGGCACGAACACTTCATTGAGCGCGACACCGAGCACAGCCGGCTCGTCGGGCGGCTTGCCGGTGTAGGTGCTGTGGTAGATCGGATCGCGCCGCATGGTGATGCGCTCGATGGTGAATACCGGGAACTCGGCCTGCTCGTTGTAATAGCCAGTATGGTCGCCGTACGGTCCCTCAAGCGCCATCTCGCCGGGGTGTATCACCCCTTCCAGTACGATTTCCGCCGAAGCGGGCACTTGCAAAGCTGAGCCGATACATTGCGTCAGCTCGGTCTTGGCGCCGCGCAAGAGGCCGGCGAACTGGTATTCGGAGAGGCTGTCCGGCACCGGCGTCACCGCCCCCAGAATCGTCGCCGGATCGCAGCCGAGAACGACGGCCACCGGGAAAGGCTGGCCCGGATTAGCCAGCTGATGCTCGCGAAAATCGAGCGCCCCGCCGCGATGCGCCAGCCAGCGCATGATGACCTTGTTCGGGCCGAGCACCTGCTGGCGGTAAATACCGAGATTCTGCCGGTTCTTGTGCGGCCCCTTGGTGACGACCAAGCCCCAAGTGATGAGCGGCGCGATGTCGCCCGGCCAGCAGTGCTGGATGGGCAGGCGCGACAGATCGACATCCTTGCCCTCCCAGACGATCTGCTGGCAGGGCGCGTTCGATACCTTCTTGGGCGCCATGTTCATGACCTGCTTCAGGATCGGCAGCTTGTCCCAGGCGTCCTTGAGGCCCTTGGGCGGCTCCGGCTCCTTGAGATAGGCGAGCAGCTTGCCGACTTCGCGCAGGGCCTGCACCGATTCCTCGCCCATGCCGAGCGCCACCCGCTTCGGCGTACCGAACAGGTTGGCGAGCACCGGGATGCTGTGCCGCGTCCCGCCACTATGCGGCTTCTCGAACAGGATGGCCGGCCCCTCGGCGCGCAGGACGCGGTCGCAAATCTCGGTCATTTCGAGGCGGGTATCGACCTCGACGCCAACGCGCTTGAGTTCACCGGTCTTTTCCAGCTGCGACATGAAGTCGCGCAAGTCGTGATATTTCATCGGATCAGAAAATCCAGCGCGATGCCGGCGAAAATCGCTGCACCGACATAGTTGTTATGGAGAAAGGCCTTGAAGCAGGCCATCCGGTCGCGGCCACGTATCCATGTGTAATGTACGCCCATGATGCCGGCCGCAACCAGCAATCCGCCATAGAAAGGCAGGCCAAGATGCAGGCGCCAGCCGATCCAGCCGATGAGGGCCAGCGTTGCCCCGTAACAGCCCATCACCGCCGCCACGTCGTAACGTCCGAAAGTGATCGCCGAGGTCTTGATGCCGATTTTCAGATCGTCCTCGCGGTCGACCATGGCGTACTCGGTATCGTAGGCGACCGCCCAGAAAACATTGGCCAGCAACAGCCACCACGCTTCAGGCGGCACGTCGCCAAGATGGGCGGCATAGGCCATCGGGATGCCAAAACCGAAGGCGATGCCGAGATAAGCCTGCGGAATGGCGAGAAAGCGCTTGGTGAACGGGTAGCTTGCGGCAAGAAAAAGTGCCGGCACCGACATCCAGATGACCCGCTCATTGCCGAGCATCAACACCAGCGCAAAAGCCGCCAGCGACAGCCCGGCAAAGAGCGCCAGGGCTTCTTTCGTCGTCACCTTGCCGGCCGTCAGCGGGCGCTCCTTCGTACGTTCGACATGCTTGTCGAAATCGCGGTCGGCGTAATCGTTGATGACACAGCCAGCCGAGCGCATGAGCACCGTGCCCAGGACGAAGACCCAGAGCACCACCCAGTCCGGACGGCCGAGGGCCGACATCCAGAGTGCCCACAGCGTCGGCCAGAGCAGGAGCAGGATGCCGATCGGCTTGTCGAGACGCATGAGCCTCTCGTAGAGGTTGAGTTTTTCCTTGAGTGCAGGCCAGTTCATCGGGCAATTTTACCTTGGCCGGGTTGCTCAGGCGGCGCTGTGCCGACTGGCCTGTTGCCAGGCAACGACCGCCTGCCCGGCATGGGCGAGGATGGCCTGATAGCGTTCGCCCGGCAGGGCGTGGCGCAGGGAGGCAAAAAGCTGCTGGGTGCCTTCATGGGCGAGCGGAGATTTCGGCGCGATATCGGAGAGCAGCGCAATCTGGATATTGGCCAGGGCATCGGCCAGCAAACGCCAGCCCAGGTCCGGCATCTGCTCGTCGAGCGCCACCATCATGCTGCCCAGCGGCTGAACGATGCCCTGCACCTGCTCGGCCGTCTCGCAAGCCACCATGGCATGCCACAGCGCAAGATGGATGCCGCGCCGCAGATCGACCTTGAAATCGATGGCATCCGACTCGACCGCGTTGATCTGCTCGAAATACTGCTGGAAGAGCACGTCATCGCGGGCATCAAGCCGTGTGCGCAAGCCACCGATCAGGGCAGTCAGGGAATGAATGGCCTCCAGATTGAAGGCCTGGGTATAAGCCAGACCCCACTGATCGAGACCGCTGATCAGCAAGGCCAGGCGCACTGCCCGCGCCTCGTCGCTGGCCGCGGCCCGGCACCAGTCGAAACAATGCGCCGCGACTTCGCCAAGGACGACGACATCGGGCGCGCCATCGGCCGTCATGGCCTGGCGAAAGGCCCCGGCAAACACATCCTGCGCCATCCGCGCCGCCAGCCGCTGCGTATCGGCAGAGGCCAGGCGGGAGAGTTGATCGGCGGGTATCTGGGCGACTGTCGTCATGGCGGATCGAAATGAGGAAAAGGCGACATTTTAGCCGGCGCAGCGAACTTGGGAGCGAGGATCAGGGCAAACGCCACTGCCGCGACCAGGCAGCGAAACGCTGCAGAAATTCCGGCAGCCGCCAGAAAATGCAGGCTGCGACGAGCCCGTTGAGCAGCGCCCCGAGTCCGAACAAGGCGGGCATCGACAATCCGGCCCCAAGCAGACTGGCCGCCCCCAGGGCGCCGACCACCATGAACAGCGCATTCAGGATGTTGTTGCCGGCGATGATCCGCGCCCGATGATCAGGCGCGCTGCGCAACTGGAGCAGGGCATAAAGCGGAACGGTGAAAATGCCGCCAAAGGCGCCGAGCATCATGAGGTCGAACAGCACGCGCCAGACAGCCGGAATACTGAGCAGGGCAAGCAGTTCGTGCGCAGTCGTACCGGCCAGCCCGACCGGCGACGCGAAATACAAATCGACGCCGAACAGTGTCAGGCCAATGGCGCCGACCGGCACCAGGCCGATTTCGAGATGCCGACCGGACATCCGCGAACACAGCATCGAACCGACGCCGATGCCGACCGTAAAAGTGGCGAGCAGCAAGATCACCGCTGATTCGCCCCCACCCAACACAACTTTCGCGAAGGCCGGGAACTGGGCGACGAACAAACCGCCGTAAAGCCAGAACCAGGAGATGGCGAGAATGGACAGGAAGACCAGGCGGTTCTGGCGGGCGAAGGCGATATTGCGCCAGGTTTCCGTCAATGGATTGAAGCTGAGCCTGAGTTCCGGCACCGGTGGCGGTGCTGACGGAATGCCCCGACTCGCCAGATAGCCCGTGACTGCGATGCAAAAGCCGCCGACTGCGATCCACGCCGGATGCGCCACCGCAGCGGCCAGCATGCCGCCGACCAGCATGCCGACGAGGATGGCGACAAAGGTCCCGGCTTCAACCAGCGCATTGCCGGCAACCACTTCATCTTCATGCAGGAGCTGCGGCAGGATCGCGTACTTGACCGGCCCGAACAGCGCCGAATGCAAACCCAGCAGGAACAGGGCACCCATCAGGACAACAAGGCTGTTCATGAAGAAGCCAGCCGCAGCGATGCCCATGATGAGCATCTCCAGCATCTTGACCAGCCTTGCCAGCCGCGCCTTGTCGTATTTGTCAGCCAGTTGTCCGGCTGTGGCCGAGAACAGGAAGTAAGGCAGGATGAAGATGCCCGACGCCAGGTTGCCGAGTAACTCCGGGCGCAAGGTCGTCCAGTGCGCCGCCTGGAAAGTGAGCAAAACGACCAAGGCATTCTTGAACAGGTTGTCGTTGAAAGCACCGAGAAACTGCGTCAGGAAAAGAGGGCCGAAACGCCGTGTCTTGAGGAGTTTGAACGGGCTGCTCATGCCACACCGCCGGCGAAAGGAAGGGGAACGAATTTCATGGGCGGGATTCTATGCGACATCCGCCCGCTAAAATACCGAATCGCCCATGTCCGTTGCGCTCGATTCGCGAAGAAAAAGCAGATCCGATGAAACCCTCCCGCTCCGAATACCTCGACCTGCCCGACGTCCGCCTGCATATCCGGCGCTGGGGCGATCCGCAGGCCCCCATGCTCTTCCTGCTGCACGGCTGGATGGATGTGTCCGCCTCCTTCCAGTTCGTCGTCGATGAACTGGCGCGCGACTGGAATATCGTCGCCCCCGACTGGCGTGGCTTCGGCAGTTCGGAATGGCTGAGCCGCCCCTACTTTTTTGCCGAGCACATCGGCGACCTGGAAGCCATCCTTGATCGCTATGCGCCTGAGGGCAAGGTCAAGCTGGTCGGCCACAGCATGGGCGGCATACTTTCCTGCCTCTATGCAGGGATTCGCCCCGAGCGCGTCGAAAGCGTCGTTTCGCTCGAAGGCTTTGGCATTGCGCCGACAACGCCCGGCATGGCGCCGGAGCGTTACCAGCAATGGCTGGGCGCCCTCAAAAAACCGCCGCGCATGCATGCCTACGCCGACCGGGCAGCCTTTGCCCGCCGCCTCTTGCACAGCGACCGCTTTCTGACCGCCGAGCGCGCCGAATTCCTGGCCAAGCACCTGGCCCGCGTCGGCGATGGTGAAAACCGGGCCGGCCTGCGCCATCACGGCATCATCTGGAATGGCGACCCCTGGCACAAGGCACCCGCCCCCTACCTGTTTCGTCTGGAAGAATCGATGGCGATCTGGCAACAGATCACCTGCCCGGTGCTCTGGGTGGCCGGTCGACAGTCCTGGGTCATTCGCGAATTCGAGACCCGACCAGGCGACTGGGCGGCCCGCCAGGCCTGCTTTGCCGATGTCCGCGAAGCCTGGATCGATCAGGCCGACCACATGCTGCACCACGACCAGCCGGCCGAAGTAGCGCGGATCGTCGAGGCATTCGTCGCCTGATATGCCCGATCCGGCAGCCACTAATGAAAAAGCCGGGAAATCCCGGCTTTTTCATTAGTGGTAGGCCGACTTCGAGGCCAGTTTGGCGGCCATGAAACAGGCCAGGCCAAGAATTACCACAGTAAACACAATGCCGACGTAGGAGAGTTCGTCCATATTTGCCTCGATACAGGTTGAAGTAAAAAATCAGGCAATCAGACAGCACTCCCCGGAAAAGTTCCCGTCGCGACAAATAAATTTTCGGTGCCGCCTTCAGCGACCCAGCGAGCCACTTGGCGCAGCCCGCAGATACTGCAGCGGCCAGACGCCGACCTGCCGCAATTCCTCGGCAGCCTGGAGCGGCCAGTAGGGATTGCGCAGGATTTCGCGGCCGACCAGGACCATGTCGGCCTGACCGGTACGCACGATGTGATCGCCCTGGGCCGCCGAGGTGATCAACCCAACCGCAGCGGAAGGCAAGCCTGCCTCATGCCGAACACGGGCGGCAAATTCGGTCTGGAAGCCCGGGCCGGCCGGAATCTTCGCCGTCGGCACCAGGCCGCCGGTCGACACATCGGCCAGATCAACACCAAGCGCCTTGAGGCCACGACACAATTCGACCGTTTCGTCGGCCGACCAGCCGCCTTCCATCCAGTCGGTCGCCGAAAGGCGGACGAGCAGCGGCAGATTATCCGGCCAGACAGCGCGCACCGCCGTAACGACTTCACACAGCAGACGCGTCCGGTTCTCGAAGCTGCCACCGTAGGCGTCGCTGCGCTGGTTTGAGAGCGGCGAGAGGAATTGATGCAGCAGGTAGCCATGGGCGGCATGCAGTTCAATCGCCTGGAAGCCAGCCACGATAGCCCGTTTGGCCGCCGCGACGAAGGCCGCTATGAGGTCGGCAATCTCGGCCAGGGTCAGCGCATGTGGGGCTATGTACCCATCGCCAAACGCCAGCGCCGAGGGCGCCACGGGCGTCCAACCGCCTTCGCTCGCCGCCAGCGTTCGCTGCGCCTCCCAGCCCAAGCCGACGCTGGCCTTGCGCCCGGCGTGAGCCAGCTGGATGGCCGGCACACAACCCTGCGCCTTGGCCTGCCCGGCAATCCGGGCCAGTGGCGCAATCTGCTCATCCTTCCACAAACCGAGATCGCCCGGACTGATCCGCCCGGCCGGCGTAACTGCCGTGGCTTCGAGGATCATCAGGCCGGCGCCGCCCATCGCGCGGCTGCCGTAATGGATGAAATGCCAGTCGCCAGCCAGACCATCCTGCGCAGAGTACTGGCACATGGGCGGGATGCCGATGCGATTCTTGAGGGTGATGGCACGCAATTGCAGAGGTTCGAACAGGTGGCTCACGGTTTCAGTCCTTAGCGATTCACATCCACGACCACCCGGCCGCGCACCTGGCCGGCCATAAGCTGGGCCGCCGTCGGGATGGCCTCGGCCAGCGAAACTTCATGCGTGATCAGGCCGAGCTTGCCGACATCGAGATCGGTCGCCAGACGCTGCCAGGCAAGCAGACGCTCGGGACGCGGACACATCACGCTATCGACCCCGACCAAAGTCACGCCGCGCAGGATGAAAGGCGCCACCGACGACGGGAAATCCATGCCGCCGGCCAGCCCGCAGGCCGTCACCACACCGCGATATTTCGTCGTGGCGCAGATATTGGCCAGGGTATGGCTGCCGACGACATCGACCGCACCTGCCCAGCGCTCCTTGCCGAGTGGCTTGCCGGGCGCGGACAAAATCGCCCGGTCGAGCACTTCGGCGGCACCCAGTTGTTTCAGATATTCCGTTTCTTCCGGCCGGCCGCTCACCGCTACAACGGTGTATCCCAGCTTGGCGAGAACTGCGATAGCTACACTGCCGACGCCGCCCACCGCGCCGGTCACGACAATCTCGCCATCCGTCGGCTTGACGCCCTGGCGCTCGAGCGCCATGACGCAGAGCATCGCCGTATAGCCCGCCGTGCCGATGGCCACCGCCTGCTTTTCGCTGAAAGCCGCCGGCAACGGCACCAGCCAGTCGCCCTTGAGGCGGGCCTTCTGGGCCAGGCCGCCCCAGTGCGTTTCGCCGACACCCCAGCCGTTCAGCACGACGCGGTCGCCAGCCTTGTAGTCGGGGTTATTGCTGCTTTCGACCGTACCCGCGATGTCGATGCCCGGCACCATGGGAAACTTGCGGACAACCGGCCCCTTGCCGGTAATCGCCAGCCCATCCTTGTAATTGAGCGAGGACATGGCCACCCGCACCGTCACATCGCCTTCCGGCAACTGGCTGTCGTCGATGTCCTGTACGGATGCCCGGTAACCGGCATCATCCTTCTCGATCAGAATTCCCTTGAACATGTCTCGTCTCCGTATTCATTACTGGGGGCAGGGTTCGAAAGCAGGCGCTGCATCCCGCTTTTCAACAAATTTCAGTATAACCAAGAGCACGACGCCGACCACCATGACGCCGCCGGCGATAGTCAGGCCTATCGAATAGTTCCCCAGACGCGTCGCCAGCCAGCCGACGATGGCCGGCCCGATGATCTGCGCCGCACCATACGAAAGCGTCATCTTGCCCATCATCTTGGCCGGCCGCGTCGGGTAGTAGCGCCCGGCCATGGTCA
>CAIYYE010000266.1 GCA_903930395.1 uncultured beta proteobacterium | reverse complement strand
GGCGGTCGCTACAGCCTGTCCAAGCTGTTCTTCAATTTCTACCTGCTGGCGATGGGTTCCTTCGTCGCCATTGCCTTCACCGCCGATTTCGTCATTTCCACCGCCCAGCGGGGCATTACCGACGATTACGCCCGCCGCTTCATGCGCGGCACGATCACCCTGATCGAAGACGAACTCTTCCGTCAGCCGCGCCGAGACTGGCAGAAGCGGGTCAAGGAACTCGATGACAAGTTTTCCTACAACCTCGGCATCGTCGAACGCATTACCCTCGACCGCACCCTGACCCCCAGCCAGGTCCTCAAGCTCGATTCCGGCGACATTGCCATCGACCACGACGGGGACATCATGTATCACCGCCTCGGCACCTCCAGCCAGGTGCTGGTGGTCGGCCCCCTGGCCTCGAACCGCAACCCCGAACTGAAAGACAGGCTGCCGCTCGAACTACGCCTGCGCCTGCTGACCTGGAGCCTGATCGGCCTCATTTTTGCCGTCGCACTGTGGTTCTGGATCCGCCCGGTCTGGCGCGATCTGGAAGGCCTGCGGCAGACGGCGCTCGATCTCGGTGACGGCCATTTCGACGCCGTATCGCCCCCGGTCCGCACCCAGCTTTTCGCCCCGCTCTCCGACACGATGAACAGCATGGCCGAGCGTATCCGCCAATTGCTGGCGACTCACCGCGAGCTTTCCTGCGGCATCTCGCATGAGTTGCGGACACCCATCGCGCGCATGCGCTTCGCGCTCGAAATGCTCTCCGAAACCGACGCCCCCGAGGAACGCGCTCGCCTGTGGGCGATGATGGAGGCCGACCTCGATGAACTCGACCAGCTCATCGACACCAGCCTGACCTATGCCCGCTTCGAGCGTGAAGCCCCGCAGGCCCATTTCTCCAGCGTCAAGGCAGCAGAGTGGCTGGGCGACGAGGTCGATGCGGTGCGCCTGCTCGGGCGCCAGCTCGAAGTCTCGGTCAATACGGATCAACTGCCCGAAAACCTCTGCATCGACCTTGACCGCAAGGCCATGCCCTACGCCCTGCGCAATCTGCTGCGCAACGCCTTCAAATACGCCAGCAAGCGCATCATGGTCAACGCCGAACTACGTGGCGACAACATGCTGATCCACGTCGACGACGACGGCATCGGTATTCCGCCCGAAGAGCGCGAGCACATCTTCTCGGCTTTCACCCGCCTCGACCGCTCGCGCGACCGCTCGACCGGCGGTTACGGCCTGGGCCTGGCCATTGCGCGGCGCGTCCTCGAACTGCATGGCGGGACCGCCACGGCCGATGCATCGCCGCTCGGTGGCGCTCGCTTCACGCTGACCTGGAAAGCCCGCCAATAGGGATTTCCTTCGGTCGTTACACAGCGTCACACAAGATCAAAACCCGTTACCTCTCGGCCACGCTTGCACCACAGACCTGAACGCCTGCGCTCCCTACAATGCGAGGCATGGAAGTAAGCCAGACCCGCCAAGAGGAAAACGAGGAAATGATCAACATGAACATCAAACAATTTATCGAAGCCACCCGCCAGTACCTGTTCGACATGGCAGCCGCCCAGCCGGCGCTGGTCAGCATTCCGCTCAGCGGGGATCGCTAATGGCTTTTGCCGACAACCTGCCGATCAGCGAATCACTCGGTGTCTTCATTGGCATCACGGGATTCGACTGGCTTTCGGAAGGTCAGGCTGAGCCATTCAAGGCCGCCGCCACTGCCGTTGCTGCCGGCGCAGCAATCGCCCTCGCCCGTCTGTGGCTGAAGCGACGCCACAAGGACTGAACCGATTTACCCTCCTCTCGAAATCCCCCCGATTCGAGAACTCCCTGTTACCCCGCCCTCG
>CAIYYE010000265.1 GCA_903930395.1 uncultured beta proteobacterium | reverse complement strand
ACGCCCTATGGCCCGAGCCATGTCGCCGGCGCCTCCGGCAATCCGGCGTTGACCGAGAGCGCCAGCCGCCTGGCCTTCGTCCAGGGCCAGCGCCTTGCCCTTCTCGCCAGAAAATTGAGCCAGCCTTGAACTCTGCACCCCGTCTCCAGATTGCCGCCAGCGCCAGCCTGATCGCGCTGATTTTCCTCTGTCTGGCCTGGGAAGGCTGGCTGGCGCCGCTCAGGCCAGGTGGCTCATGGATGGTGCTCAAGGGCGCCCTGCTGCTTGTGCCACTGCTCGGCATCCTGCGCGGCAAACGCTACACCTACAAGTGGCTATCGCTGTTCATCCAGTTCTATCTGATGGAAGGGCTGCTCCGCGCCACCAGCGACCACGGCCTGATCCAACAACTGGCGATTGTTGAAACCGTCCTCGCTGCCTTGCTGTTCGTGCTGACCATCCTTTACGTACGGGCGACCCGGGTCCAACCCAAAGAAAAAGCCGCCGAGCAAAGCTGAGGCGGCTTTTCCAGGACGACGAGAAATCAGACGTCGCCCTGGGCCTTCACCTTGTCGAGGGCGGAATGCAGCTTGTTGAGGGCATTCAGATAGGAACGGGCTGAGGCAATGACGATATCCGTATCGGCGCCGTTGCCGTTGACCACGCGCTCGCCCTTGGTCAGGCGAGTCGTCACCTCACCCTGGGCATCGGTCCCCGTGGTGATCGCATTGACCGAATAAAGCATGAGCTGGGCGCCGCTATTGACGATGCTTTCGATGGCCTTGAAGGTCGCATCGACCGGACCGCCACCGCCGGCTTCACCCTTCTGTTCGACGCCACCGACGCTGAGGATGACCTTGGCGTGGGGCATCTCGCCGGTTTCCGAACAGACGTGCGAATAGAGCAGCTTGTAATGCTCCTGCTCCGGAGTGACGACTTCGTCAGAGACCAGGGCATGCAGGTCTTCGTCGAAAATCTCGTGCTTGCGGTCGGCCAGTTCCTTGAAACGGGCGAAGGCGGCATTAACCGCCTCGTCGCTTTCCAGCTCGATGCCGAGTTCCTGCAGGCGGCTCTTGAAGGCATTGCGCCCGGAGTGCTTGCCGAGCACGAGCTTGTTCTGCGACCAGCCGACATCCTGGGCGCGCATGATTTCGTAGGTTTCGCGATGCTTCAGCACGCCATCCTGATGGATGCCGGATTCGTGGGCGAAGGCATTGGCCCCCACCACGGCCTTGTTGGGCTGCACCGGGTAGCCGGTAATCTGCGAAATGAGCTTGGAGGCCGGGACGATCTGCGTCGTGTCGATGCGCGTTTCGAGGTCAAAAACGTCCGGGCGGGTGCGCACTGCCATGACGATTTCCTCGAGCGCCGCATTGCCAGCCCGCTCGCCCAGGCCATTGATCGTACATTCGACCTGACGGGCGCCGGCCAGCACGGCGGCCAGCGAATTCGACACGGCCAACCCGAGGTCGTTGTGGCAATGCACGGACCAGACGACTTTATCGGCATTCGGCACACGCTCGATCAACTGGCGCATGGTTTCGGCGTACTGGAACGGGATGGCGTAACCGACCGTATCGGGCACGTTAATCGTCGTCGCCCCGGCCTTGATGACCGCCTCGAAAATACGGCACAGGAAATCGATTTCCGAACGCCCCGCATCCTCGGCCGAAAACTCGATGTCATCTGTGTATTGCCGCGCCCAGCCAATCGACTTGACGGCCTGCTCGACCACCTGATCGGGCGACATGCGCAGCTTCTTCTCCATGTGGATGGGTGAAGTGGCAATGAAGGTATGAATGCGTCCGGCGTTGGCCGGCTTGATCGCCTCACCCGCCCGCAAAATGTCGTTTTCGTTGGCGCGGGCCAGCGAACAGATGGTCGAATCCTTGATCGCCTGGGCGATGGCATGAATGGCGTCGAAGTCGCCGGGGGAGGCGGCGGCAAAGCCGGCTTCAATGACATCGACGCGCATTTTTTCCAGCTGACGGGCAACGCGGATCTTCTCTTCCCGCGTCATCGAGGCACCGGGGCTTTGCTCGCCGTCGCGCAGGGTGGTATCGAAAATAACCAGATTCTGTTTCATAAAAACTCCGAACTACAGGGCCTTGCGCTTGAGCAAGCCGATGGCCGCCTGCACGTAGCCCGACAGGCCATAAATAACGAAGAAGCCGAACAGGGCGATTTCCGGACTGTAGGCCACCAGCGCAAAACCCAGGGCGATGGCGGCAATCACGAAGAAGGGCACGCTCTTCTTGAGGTTGATGTCCTTGAAACTGTAGAAACGGATGTTCGAGACCATGGTCAGGCCGGCAAAAATGGTCAGCAGGCAAGCAAACCAGCGGATATCGCTACCGGCGACACCCGATTCGATCGCCACCCAGACCAGCCCGGCGACCAGCGCCGCGGCAGCCGGCGAAGGCAGGCCCTGGAAGAAACGCTTGTCCATGACTTCCAGCGTGGTATTGAAGCGGGCCAGACGCAGGGCCGCACAGGCGCAGTAAATGAAGGCGGCGATCCAGCCGAGACGGCCCATGTCGCGCAGGGCCCATTCGTACATGACGAGGGCCGGCGCCGCACCGAAGCTGACCATGTCGGAGAGTGAATCGTATTCGGCACCAAAAGCCGATTGCGTATTGGTCAGGCGCGCCACGCGCCCATCCAGCCCGTCGAGGACCATGGCAATGAAAATGGCCATCGCCGCCCGGGCAAAATCACCCTGCATGGCCTGTACGATGGCAAAGAAGCCGGCAAACAAGGCAGCCGTTGTGAACAGGTTGGGCAGCACGTAAATGCCGCGCCGCTTGATTTCCGGATTGAACAGCGATTTACGGGGTTTGAGTTCGGTCATTGGCTTATTGAGTCATCCAGAATGGTGCAAGGATACACCTATCCCTCAAACAACTTGGGCGGTGAGGGATAACCCACACCG
Organism: uncultured beta proteobacterium; assembly: GCA_903930395.1. Classification (GTDB taxonomy): domain Bacteria; phylum Pseudomonadota; class Gammaproteobacteria; order Burkholderiales; family Rhodocyclaceae; genus Azonexus. Next base: position 1,097 of record CAIYYE010000265.1, on the reverse strand, counting down.
CCCAAAGCGAAGGTAGCGCTAGGCGCGCACGCGCAGACAGTACGTTAGTACGGCAAGCGTAAGCAACGACGCGCTACCGAGCCCGCGACAACCTTAGTTCTTGGTTTGGTCGACGAGCTTGTTTTTCTTGATCCACGGCATCATGTCGCGCAGCTTGCCGCCCACCGTTTCGATCGGATGCTCGGCATTCAGGCGGCGACGCGCCGTCATGGCCGGGTAGTTGGTGCGGCCTTCGAGGATGAACATCTTGGCGTAGTCACCGTTCTGGATGCGCTTGAGGGCATTGCGCATGGCAGCACGCGACTGCTCGTTGATGACTTCGGTACCGGTCACGTACTCGCCGAACTCCGCATTGTTGGAGATCGAGTAGTTCATGTTGGCGATGCCGCCTTCGTACATCAGGTCGACGATCAGCTTGAGTTCGTGCAGGCACTCGAAGTAGGCCATTTCCGGGGCATAGCCGGCTTCAGTCAGGGTTTCGAAGCCCATCTTGACGAGTTCGACGGCGCCGCCGCAGAGCACGGCCTGTTCGCCGAAGAGGTCGGTCTCGGTTTCTTCGCGGAAGTTGGTTTCAATGACGCCACCCTTGGTGCCGCCGTTGGCAGCCGCGTAGGACAGGGCGATGTCCTTGGCCTTCTTGGTGACGTCCTGGTACACCGCGATCAGGGACGGCACGCCGCCACCCTTGAGGTACTCGGAACGCACGGTGTGGCCGGGGCCCTTCGGGGCGACCATGATGACGTCCACATCGGCGCGCGGCACGACCTGGTTGTAATGCACGTTGAAGCCGTGTGCGAAGGCCAGGGCAGCGCCCTTCTTCATGTTCGGGGCGACTTCTTCGTTGTACACCTGCGGAATGTTTTCGTCCGGCAGCAGGATCATGACCACGTCGGCGCCCTTGACGGCCTTGGCGATTTCTTCAACCTTGAGACCGGCCGCTTCGGCCTTCTTCCAGGAAGCGCCTTCCTTGCGCAGGCCAACCGTGACCTTGACGCCGGAATCCTTGAGGTTCTGGGCGTGGGCGTGGCCCTGCGAGCCGTAACCAACGATGGTGACCTTCTTGCCCTTGATGAGGGAGAGATCGGCGTCCTTGTCGT
>CAIYYE010000264.1 GCA_903930395.1 uncultured beta proteobacterium | reverse complement strand
TTCGCAATAGCCCAGCGCGTGCTCGACAGGCCCGCTCAGGTGCTTCTCGAAGCCGGGCGCGATCTTGAGCAGCGGGTCGACCAGCTCGGCCACCCGGTCGAGCGCCTGGCGCAATGACCGATCGAGCGGTGGCGCTGGCTTGAGGAAATCGGCGACGGTGGAAAAAATGCTCACTCGGTCCTGCTGCAGATGGCCCGGCCGGCCTTGGCACCGTTGGGGCGGTTGATGGCGCGGGAGATCCAGTCGCCGACGACGGCCAGTTTAGCCAGATCGATCCCGGTTTCAATGCCCAGCCCTTGCAATAGATAAGCGACATCCTCGGTCGCCACGTTGCCGGAGGCGCCTTTGGCATAGGGGCAGCCGCCAAGGCCGGCGATCGAACTGTCGAAGACGGCGACCCCCATTTGCAGCGAGGCGTAGATATTGGCGATGGCCATGCCGTAGGTGTCGTGAAAGTGGCCGCCCAGCTTTTCGACCGGGAGCAGCTTGGCGCAGGCTTCGATCATGCGCTTGACCGAGGCCGGGTTGCCGACGCCGATGGTGTCGCCGAGTGAGACCTCGTAGCAGCCCATGTCGAACAGGGTTTTGGCGACTTCGGCGGCCTTTCTCGGGTCAACGGCCCCTTCGTAAGGGCAGCCGACAACGCAGGACACATAGCCGCGCACCGGGATTTCAAGCGCCGAGGCGGCTGAAACCACGGGCTCGAAGCGTTTCAGGCTCTCGGCAATCGAACAATTGATGTTTTTTCGGGAGAAACTCTCGGAGGCGGCCCCGAAAATCGCCACTTCCGTCGCGCCGGCTTCAATTGCTGCATCAAAACCCTGCAGGTTTGGCGTCAAAACGGGGTAAACCGTTGCCGGGTGGCGCTTGATGCCGCGCAGCACGGCGCTGTTGTCACCCATTTGCGGCACCCACTTCGGCGAGACGAAGGAAGTCGCCTCGATAACCCGCAGGCCGGCATCGGCGAGACGTTCGATCAACTCGATCTTGATCGCCGTCGGGACAACCTGGGCTTCGTTCTGCAGGCCGTCACGCGGGCCGACTTCGACAATTTTGACTTTGCCGGGCAATTTCATGGGCGTACCTCGTTAATGCCTTCACTTGAAGGAGGAAGTGATCGGCCTGGGCTCCGGTCTGGTCGCATCAGCGCGGCACCCAGCCGCCACAGACGGGAAAGACCTGACCGACAAAACAGTTGGCCGATGCGCTGCACAGATAGGCCGCAAACTCCGCGTCTTCGTGGGCACCGACCAGTCGGCCAAGCGGCACCTCGCGCTTGAGGCGCTCCTGGAAGCGGGGATTGGCCTGGACTTCCGGCGGGAAGTAGGTCGGGTTGTCGACGAAATTCTGGGCGATGGCATTGACCTGGATATTGTGCGCGGCCACCTCGACGCCGACCGACTGGACGTAGGCCAGCTGGGCGCCGCGCGCTGCGCTGTAGGTCGAGGTGCGCTTCATGCCGCGCAGGGCGGCGGCGCTGCCCATGACGAGAATCTTGCCGGCCTGGCGTTCGACCATGGCCGGCAGGACGGCGCGAAACAGGCGCGGCAAGGGATCGACCAGTGCCGCGAAGGTGTCGTGCCATTCGTCCTCCGATACCTCGGTGGCCGGTGTGGTCGGTGCCGGAATGGCCAGATTGGCGACCAGCACATCGATCCGCCCGGCCTGTGCAACGATGGCGGCGGGCGCGTCGGCCTCGAGCAGCGAATCCGAATTGGCAATGATCGTGGCCCCGTGCCGGGCAAAGACCTCGCACAGCACGGGACCCATGAACATGTCTGCCTGGGTGATGAGCACCCGCTGGCCGGTAAGGATGGGGTTTGGCATCGCGACTCCTTGCCTACGGTCGATTGAATGGCGAATCGCGGTCTGTGGCTGTGATCGCTTGGCGCCTGAGCCAAGCGATCACGACGGCCAGCAGGCCAGCGACCAACAGTGTGCTGCCAATCGGTAGCAGCGCAAAGGGTTCGTGGAGAATCCCGTGCTCATCCACTGAGCTCCCCACCCAGTGAAAGGCAAGCAGGGCACACAGTCCCAAAGCGATGGCCAGAATTCCGGCTTTGATCACGATAATTGATTCCAGATCACAACATATCCGACATTACGCCTCACCTTCGAATTCGACCAGCGCGGCGCCATCGCTCACCTGTTCGCCAGCCGCATAGCAGAAGTTCTTGACGGTGCCGGCGGCTGGGGCGGTGATGGTGTGCTCCATTTTCATGGCTTCGAGGATGAGTAGCGGCGTCCCCTTGTCGACTTTCTGGCCGGGTTGGGCGAGCAGGGCGACGACCTTGCCGGGCATCGGTGCGGTCAGTCCTCCGCCGTGGCTGTCGCCGGCATCGACACGGTGTAGCGGGTCATCGCGCAGAAGTGAGTACGTGCTTCCGTTGAGAAAAAGGCTGCGTCTGTCGTCGACGGCGACGACGCTGGCGATCAGCCGGCGGTCGTTCAGTTCGACAGCAAAACGGTCGCCGTCGAGCTTCTTGCCGCGGGCCAGTATTGTCTCGCCGGCGATGGTGATGGCCCAGTGCTGGTCACCGTAACGGACTTGGGCATCGACCAGCGCCTCGCCATCGCGGAAACTGATGGTGCGGGCCGAGGAGAGGTTCATCCGCCAGCCGTCGCGGGCATGCCAGGGTGAACAGGGATCGCCGCTGGTCTTCGCTGCCTGTTTGGCCGCGTGCTGTTCCCAGAGCAGTTCGCCGACCGTGGCGACGAGTAGCGCATCGCGCGGCACGGCCTGGGTGGCGGGAAAGAGGAAATCCTTCTGGCGTTCGATCAGACCGGTATCGAGGTCGGCCCCGGCAAAGGCCGGGCAGGCGACGAGGCGGGAGAGGAAGTCGATATTGGTCGTGACGCCGGCCACCTGATAATCGGCCAGCGCCTTGCGCATGCGGGCCAGGGCGGCATCGCGATGCTCGTCCCAGACGATCAGTTTGGCGATCATCGGGTCGTAGTAGGGGGTGATTTCGTCACCTTCCTCGACACCCGTATCGACGCGGACGTTGAGGCTGTCGGCCGGCGGGGCGAGGCGAACTAGGCGGCCAGTAGAGGGCAGGAAGCCGCGGTCGGCATCTTCAGCGTAGATACGCGCTTCAAGCGCGTGGCCGCGAATCTGCAACTGCTCCTGGGCGAGCGGCAGCGGCTGGCCGGCGGCGACGCGCAACTGCCATTCGACAAGATCCTGGCCGGTGATCATTTCGGTCACCGGGTGCTCGACCTGCAGACGGGTGTTCATCTCCATGAAATAGAAGGAGCCATCCTGATTGGCGATGAATTCCACCGTTCCGGCGCCGACATAGCCGACCGCCTGGGCCGCGGCAACGGCCGCTTCGCCCATCTGGCGACGGCGCTCCGGCGTCATTCCCGGGGCCGGGGCTTCTTCCAGCACTTTCTGGTGCCGGCGCTGGACCGAACAGTCGCGCTCGAAGAGGTAGACGCAATGCCCGAGACTGTCGGCAAAGACCTGGATTTCGATGTGGCGCGGCCTGGTGATGTATTTCTCGATCAGCACATGCTCGTCGCCGAAGCTTGAAGCGGCTTCGCGCTTGCAGGAAGCCAGGGCGTCGAGGAAGTCTTCCGTCTTGTCGACCAGGCGCATGCCTTTGCCGCCGCCACCGGCAGCCGCTTTGATCAGGACCGGATAGCCGATGGCATCGGCTTCCTTGTGCAATAGGGCGGGTGTCTGGTCGTCGCCGTGATAACCCGGCGTCAGCGGCACGGCGGCCTTGCCCATGAGTTTCTTGGCTTCCGATTTCGAGCCCATGGCGCGGATGGCCGAAGCCGGTGGCCCGATGAAGGCAATGCCCTTGGCGGCCAGCGCATCGGCGAAATCGGCATTTTCGGAGAGGAAACCGTAGCCCGGATGCACGGCCTGGGCGCCGGTGCGCAGGCAGGCATCGATGATCTTGTCCGCCACCAGATAGGACTCGCGGGCAGCCGCCGGGCCGAGCAGAACGGCCTCGTCGGCCAGCCGGACATGGCGGGCATTGGCATCTGCCTCGGAATAGACGGCGACGGTGCGAATGCCCATGCGGCGGGCTGTCTTTATGACGCGGCAGGCGATTTCTCCGCGGTTGGCGATGAGTATCTTGTTAAACATGGTTTATTCCCCAATCCAGTTGGGCTGACGTTTATCGAGAAAGGCGGCAATGCCTTCGCGGGCTTCCGGCGTGGCGCGCAGGTGGGCAATGCGGTGGGCCGTGTCTTCAACCAGGTTGTCGTTGATCGGCTGGTGATTGACGGCGCGGATCAAATCCTTGGCGGCGGCCTGGGAAAGAGGGCCGCCTTGCAGCAGTGAGCCGATGATTTCCTGCACCTTGGCATCGAGTTGTTCCGGTTCGACTGCTTCATGAACAAGGCCGATGTCGCGGGCACGTGCGGCATCGATGCGCTCGGCGGACTGGAAGTAACGGTAAGCCTGGCGGGCACCGATGGCGCGCAGAACGTAGGGCGAAATGGCCGAGGGGATGATGCCGAACTTGACCTCGGAAGTGGCGAAAATGGCCTTGCTTGATGCCACAGCAATGTCGCAAGCGGAAGCCAGCCCCATGCCGCCACCCAGCGCGGCGCCCTGGACGCGGGCGATGGTCGGCTTCTTCATGCTGGCCAGGGTGCGCAGCATGTAAGCCAGGGCGCGGGCGTCGTTGAGGTTGTCGTCTATGCCGTTGTTGGCGGCGCG
>CAIYYE010000263.1 GCA_903930395.1 uncultured beta proteobacterium | reverse complement strand
TGACCGGGTTTTACGATGTCGGTCAGGTCAGGGTCAATCGCAACAATGATTTTGTCGGTGCTGCGGCCGTGAACAAGATCAGCCTGCAAGGTGCCGGTCTGGCGCTCGGCTGGCAAACGAAGGGTGGGCTGGCCTTCAAGTCGACCTGGTCGCGGCGGATCGGTGACAACCCGAATTCGACCGCGACGGGCAATGATCAGGACGGTTCGCTGTGCAAGGACAGGCTATGGCTAACGCTCAGTCAACAGTTCTGAGACGCCCTCCCGATACGTCTCCCGCGGCTATCCGCCGGACCAGGCGCATGGCCGTGAAGCCGCTTGCCCTGCTGCTGGCGACCCTGGGCTGCGTGCACGCGGCGCCGCCATTGCCCGGACAATTGCCGACGGGCGCTCAGGTCGTCGCCGGTAATGCGGCGATCACATCGGCCGGCACGGTAATGACCGTGACGCAAGGCACGCAGCGGGCGGCCATCGACTGGGCGAGCTTCAATGTCGGTAGCGCGGCAGCGGTCCATTTCAATCAGTTGCAGGGGGCTGGCAGCGTCACGCTGAACCGTGTGCTGGACACTAACCCGAGCCAGATATACGGGCGCATCACGGCGCCCGGTCAGGTATTTTTCACCAATCCGAACGGCATGTACTTTGCGCCGGGAGCCAGCGTCGATGTCGGCGGGCTGGTGGCGACGACGCACCGCATCGGCAACGACGACTTCATGGCCGGACGCTATCTGTTCGAGCGCAACGGGGCAACCGGCAGCATCATCAACGAAGGCGAACTGAAAGCCGCGCTGGGCGGCTACATCGCCTTGCTGGCGCCGGAAGTCCGTAACCGTGGCGTCATCCTCGCCCAGTTGGGCACGGTGGCGCTGGCGGCCGGCGAAGCCTACGAATTGCAGATTCAGGGCCAGAACACCCTGGCCAATGTCATTGTCGAACCGGCCACGCTCAATGCCCTGGTCGACAACGGCCATGCCGTACTCGCCGAAGGCGGCCTGATCATCCTTTCGGCACGGGCAGCCAACCAGTTGCAGGGTGGCATAGTCCGCAATAGCGGCAGCCTGGTGGCGAGCAGTCTGGTCGAGAAGGGCGGACGCATCCTGCTGACCGGCGATGACATTACGCTGACCTCGACCAGCCGGATCGATGCCAGCGGTGCCACGGGCGGCGGTCAGGTGCTGGTCGGTGGCGACTGGCAGGGCAGCGGTACGCTGTATCAGGCAACCCGCGTCAGCATGGAAAGCGGCGCCCGCATTGATGCCAGCGCGACGCAGCAGGGCGATGGCGGCAAGGTGGTGCTGTGGTCGGCTGTGAGCAATCCAGACTCCCTGACCAGCGTGCATGGCGAGATCCTGGCTGAAGGTGGCAGCGCCGGAGGGGATGGCGGAAAGATCGAAACCTCGGGCCACAGTGTCCGGCTTGACGGCCTGCGCGTCAGTACCCGAGCGGTGTATGGCCAGACGGGGCAATGGCTGATCGACCCCTACGACATCACAATTGCGGCGACCAACAGCAACACGGGCAATAGCGGCGGAACATTTACCGCCAGTGCGGATTCTTCCTCTATCGATGTCGCGACGCTGCTGGCCGCCCTGAGTGGCAGCGCCGTAACCGTGAGTACGGCTGGGGCAGGCACTAACCAGACCGGCAACATCACTGTGGACAGTGCGATCAGCGACAGCTCGACCAACAAGCTAACGCTCAATGCCACCAACGGCATCGTGCTCAATGCCGGCATTACGCGCTCATCGAGCGGCGCGCTGGATCTGATTGCGGGCAGCGGCGGGCTGACCGGTAACGGTAATCTCAGTCTCGGCGGCGGCGTCCTGACGATCAGTCAGGGTGGAAACAGCACCTACAGCGGCGTCGTTTCAGGGAGCGGAACGAGTCTGGTCAAGACCGGCAGCGGTGCACTCACGCTGGCCGGGAACAATAGCTATACCGGGAACACGACGGTCAGTGCGGGGACGCTGGAAATTGGCGGGGCCAGCACCCTCAATGGCAGCAGCGCGACCACCGTGGCAACCGGTGCCGTGCTCAACTGGACGAGTTCGGCCAATCAGAATTTCAATGGCAACACCACCAACGGCAATGTTCCGCTCAGTTATGCATTGCTGGGTGGCGGTACGGTCAATCTGGGCGGTAGCGGCAATGTCAGTTTTTTGGGCACGCAGGGATTTACCGGGGTCTTGAACATCGCCCAGTCCGTCCTGGTCAATGGCGCCACGTCGGGTGGCCTCTCTTCGCTCAAGCTCGGACTGGGCAGCGCCACGGCGATCAATATCAATAATGGCGGCACCTTGACGGCCGGTCTGGCCGGGGTGGCCAACGATAACAGTCTGGTCGGGGCCAGCGGCACTGCGGCAGATCACGCCGCCATCACGGTCAACCAGGGCGGGACGCTGATCGGGGTCGGTGACTCAAAGACCCTCTACAACTTCACCTTGAACGGTGGCACGCTGACGACCGGAACGGTCAGCGCGAATGGGCTGAACTGGGGTATTTTTGCCTTCGCCTCGGGCATAACGGTGAGCGCTGATTCGGTCATCAATGGAAACCTGCGCCAGATCGGCAACGTCAATATCGATGTCGCCGCCGGCAAGACGCTGACCTACTCGGGCTCCCTGAATGATGCCAGTGGTGGCGCCGCCCACCTGACCAAGTCCGGTAGCGGTAGCCTGTTGCTCTCCGGGGCCAATACCTACACAAGCGGTACGACGATCAATGCCGGTACCCTGATGCTGGGCTCGGCCAATGCGATCGGGACAACGGGAACGCTGACTTTCGGCGGTGGCACCCTGCAATATTCGGCCAGCAACGTGACGGACTACTCAAGCCGCTTCAGTACAGCGGCCGGGCAAGCCTTCAATATCGATACCAATGGCCAGAACGTGAGCTATGCCAGCGGGCTGACCAGCAGCGGCGGTACGCTGAACAAGTTCGGGACGGGCATGCTGACCCTTTCCGGCCCCAGTAGCTACACCGGGGCGACCGACATCAGCGCGGGCATCCTCAAGGTCTCGAATGCCAGTGCCCTGGGAAGCACGGCGGGCGGGACGACCGTTGCCAGTGGTGCGACGCTGTGGCTGGATGGCGTGACCGTGGCAGAAAATATCAGCATCGCCGGTACCGGCTCAGCAGCAGCCGGGGCGCTGGTGGCCAGCAATACAGCAGGCACGAGCGGGACGCTGACAGTTGCTGACAACGCTTCTATCCGTGGTGATCAGGGCGGCACGGATGTCCTGAATCTGGGTGCGATCAGCCTGGCGGCCGGAAAATCGCTGAACTTGGGCGGTGGCGAAACCTTGAATGTCACTACGGGTGCGATCTCGGCAGCGGATACGGCTACCGCGCTGACGATCAATACGCTTGGCACGTTGAATCTGGGTGCCGTCGGCACCACCGGCAACCGCATCGGTGCGGTCAGCATCGACAGCGGGGTGAGCACCCTGAACGGCATTGCCAGCGCCTCGACGATTGCCGCCAGCAGTAGCGGCGATATGACGGTAGCCGGCAATATGTCGACGACCGATACCTCCGCCTCGGCCATCGTCCTCAACGCCGGGAAAAATGCGGCGGCCGGCACCGCGAGCGGCGGCAACCTGATCATGGTCAGCGCCACCGTCAGCACGGGCACGGGTGGCCGCGCCACGCTGTATTCCGGTGCCCTGGCGGATACTTCCCTCGCCACGCTGGTCGGTAGCGGCAGCGGGCATTTCCGCTATAACAGCGACGAGACAGCGAGCAATGTCACCGCGTCGCTGGGTAGCGGGCTGTTTGCCATCTATCGCGAACAACCGGTCCTTTCGGTGGCGCCGGGCGCGACGGCCATGACCTATGGTGGCAGCCTGCCGCTTCTTCTGGCCAGCTACAGCGGCTATATCAATGGCGATACGACGACGGATGTCGTCAGCGGCACGGCCACATGGACGGTAGGCGGGGGGCTGTCGGGTGCCGGTCATCCTGTGGCGGGGGCGCATGATCTGGCCTACGCCAGCGGCCTGGCGAGCAGTCTGGGTTATGCCCTGAGCAATAACGCAGCCAGCACCAATGAACTGACAGTGAACAAGGCGCCGCTGTCGGTGACGGCGAATGCAGCGAACAAGGTCTACGATGGTGTGGCCTATGCCGGTGGCAATGGCGTTGTCTATGCCGGCTTTGCCAGCGGTGAAGACAGCACTGCCCTGGGTGGTGTTCTCGGGTATGCCGGCGCAAGCCAGGGTGCAGTCGATGCCGGTAACTATCCGATTTCGCCGCAAGGTCTGACGGCGCAGAATTACCAGATCAGCTTTGTCGATGGCAGCTTGTCGATCTCACCCACCGTGCCCGCACCGTTGACGCCGCCAGCGGCACCCAGCGCAAGTGCCACCGCGCCTGACCCGGTGAGCGGTCGCAGTCAGGCCAGCGTTTCCCTGCAACAGACGATGCTGGCTGATGCCGCCTCGACCTCAGTGCCATCAGCGACTGCGGAGAGCGCGACGACAGCAGCGCCGGCGACCGAGGGAAAATCGGCTGACGCTGCCTCCGGCGATGGAACAGCAGCTGAGGCTAGCAAGGAGGCCGACAGTGCGGACGAGAAGAAGGACGATGCCAAGAGCGATTCGCCAGCGACAACCAAGAAGGCCAAGGTCCTCGCCGGCATCATGGTCCGGCCGCCGGTCGTCAGCGGCTTCAAGCGCGCTTACATCGTGCTGCTCGAGAATGCCGACGGCACCACCGGCAAGATCATCATTTCCGGCGCCAAGGGCGAGCAGGTGGTTGAATCGGCGGGATTCGGCGTTCCACTCGATGGTTCTGCCCTGCCGCAAAAAGTCGGGTCTGAGCTGATGAAGCAGGATTTTTCCAGTGCCCGGAAGGCACAACCCAAGTCGACAGGTCGCTAGGGGGCTATCGTGAATCGCCATTACACCATCCGCAAACTTCGCGATCTGGCACTGGCCACTGTTTTCCTGTTCGGGTCCGTCAATGCCCAGGCCGCCGACCAGATCGGCTTCGTCAAATCGGTGAGCGGGGATGCTTTCGTGATTACCGAGGGCAAAAGTGCCAAGGCCAAGATCGGTTCGCCGGTCTACGAAGGCAGCCTCCTGAAAACGGCCGGCGGCAGCAGCATGGGCGTCACCTTCAAGGATGAGACGGTGATGTCCTTCGGGCCGAATACCGAACTGGTGGTCGATCAGTACCTGTTCAACCCGGCCCAAGGCAAGCTCAAGCTCAATGCCAAGCTGGCCAAGGGCAGCCTGAATTACGTTTCGGGCGTGATCGCCAAGATGCAGCCGGAAGTCGTCTCGGTGAATACGCCGGTCGGGACGATAGGCGTCCGCGGTACCCAGTTTGTCGTGGCGGTCGAGGAGGAGTAAGCGGGCATGCTGACCAAACCGAAATTTCGTGTCCTGGCGGTGGATGACACACGCTCCAACCTGGTGGTTCTCTCGGCCATCCTGCAGGATGACTATGAAGTCGTCACGGCTCAGGATGGCGCGTCTGCCCTGGTCATTGCCGCCTCTGCCAGCCCGCCCGACATCATTCTGCTCGATATCGTCATGGCCGGCATGGATGGCTTCGAGGTTTGCCGGACGCTCAAGCAGAATCCGCTGACCGCAAGCATTCCGGTGATCTTCCTGACCTCGCGCAGCGATGTCGAGGACTTGACGCGGGGCTTCGAACTGGGTGCGGTCGACTACATTGCCAAGCCGATCGTCGAAGCCGTGGTTGTCGCCCGCCTCAAGACGCACATCCAGCTCATGCAGTATTCGCGTCGTCTCGAAGCCAGCGTCCGCCAGCGTACCCAGGCTCTGGAATATGTTCAGGGCAAGCTGGAGCGGCTGATCGATTTCGGCATCAGCATGGGCAGCGAGCGCGACCGCATGGCGCTGCTCCACAAGATTCTCTCGGGCGGCCGGGAGATCGCCAATTGCGCTGCCGGCACCCTGTTTCTCAAAACCGAGCGCGAAACCCTGCGTTTTGCCGTACGCACCAGTGACGACGAACTGCCCAATTTCGAGGTGCCGCTCTATCACCCGGAAACCGGCGCGGCGATGACCGGCTATGTCTCGAGTTATGTCGCCCTGAACAACGAGGCCGTCATCATCGATGACGTCTATAGCGAAACACGCTTCGATCTGAGCGGCACCATCAAGTTCAGCGAAGCCTCTGGCCTGCGCACCGTATCGATGCTGACCGTTCCGCTGGCGCCGCGCGACGGCAAGGTTATCGGCGTGCTGCAGTTCCTCAACGCCATGGACCCGGAAACCGGGGCGGTGACGACCTTCAAGCCGGACGTCGTCAACTTTGTGCAAGGTCTGGCGACGCAGGCTGCCGTGACACTGGACAACTTCCAGCTGGTCGAGGCGCAGCGCGAGCTGATGGATGCCTTGATCAAGTTGATTGCCGGCGCCATCGACGCCAAAAGTCCCTACACCGGTGGCCACTGCGAACGCGTTCCCGAACTGGCCATCATGCTGGCCGAGCAGGCGAGTCAGGCGGATTCAGGTCCGCTGGCCGACTTTGCCTTCACCTCCGACGATGAGTGGCGTGAATTCCGCATTGCGGCCTGGCTGCACGACTGCGGAAAGGTGACCATGCCCGAATACGTGGTCGACAAGGCGACCAAGCTGGAAACCATCAACAACCGCATCAACGAGGTGCGGACGCGCTTTGAAGTGCTCCTGCGCGACGCGCAAATCGAGCGCTTGGAGGCTATCCACGAACAAGGGGTGGATCGTGCCGTCGCCGATGCACGCTTTGCCGAGCGCCAGGCCAGGCTCAAGGACGATTTCGCCTTTGTTGCCGAGTGCAATCTGGGTGGTGAATTCATGGCCCCACCGCTGGTCGAGCGTCTCAAGCAGATCGCCGAACAAACCTGGGACCGCAATTTCGATGACCGCCTGGGCCTGGCCCACGAGGAGTTGAAGCGCTTCGACGGAGAAGGCATACAGCCCTTGCCGGCCCGGGAAAACCTGCTCTCGGACCGGCCACATCACCTCATGCCGCGTCCGGAAAAGCAGGCGCTTGACCCGAAATACGGCTTCAACATGAAAGTGCCGGAACACCTGTACAACATGGGCGAGATCTACAACCTCACCATAGGCCGCGGCACCCTGACCGAAGAGGAACGTTTCAAGATCAACGAGCACATGGTGCAGACCATCATGATGCTCGAGCAACTGCCCTTGCCGGACAATCTAAAGCGCATCCCGGAATATGCCGGGGCGCACCATGAAACCCTGATCGGCAGCGGCTATCCGCGCAAGCTGACGGCGGAATCTCTGTCCATTCCGTCACGGATCATGGCCATTGCCGACATCTTCGAGGCCCTGACGGCGTCGGATCGCCCGTACAAGAAGGCCAAGACCCTATCCGAGTCGGTGAAGATCCTGTCCTTCTTCAAGAAGGACAGGCACATCGACCCCGATCTTTTCGACCTTTTCCTGACTTCCGGGGTTTACCGCGACTACGCCGAGCGCTTCCTCAAACCGGAACAGATGGACGAGGTCGATGTGAGCAAATTCATCGGTTAGGTGCCATCTTTTCCGCGAGGGATAGCAGGATTTGGGCGACATTGTCCTGGAAGAAATGGCCAACGATGAATCCGGGAAAGTATTCCGTGATGAAGCGGACCTTGTCTTCGACGGAGAGCGGCTTGCCCCATTCGCGAGCCAGGCAAGCCTGAACCTGCAAGGCATGATCGACTGTCAGCCCGACTGAGGGCAGGACGTCCGCCTCGCAAACCAGCAGGGCCATGCGGGTCAGTTTGCGAGCATCGAGGAGCAAGGCCAGTTCAGGGGCGGCGGGCGGGATCTCCGGGCGAAGGCCTTGTCCATGGTGGTAAGCATCGCTTGCTCTGGCCACCGAAATACCGTGCATGACATCCGTCGCCAGGATCAAGGCCCCGATTTCCCCTTGCTGGTCTGCACTGATCCCGGCTGCTTCGAGGTAGGGCCGGGCTTCATTGAAGGCCAGGCGCTCCAGACGGAAAGGCGTCGGGCCATTGAACTTGCCATCGTGGTGAAAGTCGTGCGCCATGGCGGCGAAGACGACCGTGAGTTGTTCGTCCATCGCCAGTCCTTCCGGCAAGGACAGGAAACAGGCGCTGAGCATGACTTCGCAGAAATGCTGGCGGTTGTGATAACCATTGCCCATCCCGGCACCGACACCGGCATCGATGTCGCGGGCCAGGTTCTTCCCGGCGACGGCCAGCGCTTCACTGTCGGAGGCGCCGATGGCCTGCAGAATGGCGGCGAAGGTTTGGCTCAGTGGCGCGGGCATGTGTTCTATCAGGCCAAAGGCCGAGACCAAATCGAGCGCAACCCGATCAGCGGCTTGCTGCGGAGAAATGCTGAAAGGCGGCTTGGTCAGGTCGAAATTTGGCATGAGAAACGGCTTATTTGTCGGCCATCACGATCAGATCGCCCTTTTCACCCGCCTGCAGGCGCTGGTGGTGCAGATTGACCAGCGGGTCGTCGGGGTAGGCGGCTTTGAGTTGGGCAAAGCGCTCGGCGGCATCAGTGGATTCTTCGTGCATGGCGGCATAGGCAGCCTGGTAATCGGCCAGCGGCGCCTGCAGGATTTCCAAGTCGGGGCTGATCGGCTCGAAGACCCCCAGGGGTACGGATTTTCCTTTGAGGACCAGGCGACCGACCGGCCTGACTCTGGCATCCGGGCAGTCGGCCATGATGTTTTCCGAAACGCACATGCGGGTGCCCAGGTGCTTGTTCACGCTTTCCAGCCGCGCAGCGGTGTTGATAGGGTCGCCGAGTGCCCGGTAATCGAAAATGTTCTTTCCGCCGAAGTTGCCGACAATGACCTCGCCGGCATGAATGCCGATGCGCGTCTTGCCGAAGGCGATGCCTTTTTCCTGCTGGGTTTTCGAAAACTGGCTGGCGAAGGCATCCATTTCCAGCGCACAGGCCAGGGCGCGGGCGCGGTGGTCGGGCTGGGAAACCGGCGCTGAGAACATGATGGCGACAGCGTCGCCGACAATGCGGTCGAGCGTGCCTTCATGCTTGAAGGCGATGGCGATCATTTCGTCGAGATAGTCGTTGAGCAGGGCGACCGCCTCGCCCGGATCGATTTTTTCCATGAGGCTTGTGAAGCCGGCCAGGTCGGTAAAAATGAAGCTGCACTCCTGGCGCCGGCCACCGAGGGCCATGGCTTCCGGATTGTCGAGCAGGTGTTCGACCCGGTTCGGCGAGACGTAACGCGAAAAGGCTTCCTTGACCCAGCGATGTTCGCGCTCGCTGGACAGGTGGTGGGCCAGGCTGCAGAGGGTGAAGGTGAGGGCGATGCCGATCGAGGGCAGGGCGACATCGAGCAATAATCCGTATTCGGCATAGGCGTACCAGCCGGCACCCATCGTCGCGCCGACGAATAGCGTGCACAGGGCCGCGCCAAGGATGGCCTGCGCCCGCAGGGCAATCAGGCCGATGAGCAGGCCGCCGATCACCATGACCGCGGTTTCGGCGCCACGGGCCCAACTCGGGCGCTCGAGAAACTGGCCGGTGAGCATTTGTTCGAGCGCCTGGGCGTGCGCCTCGACCCCGGCCATCAGGCCGAAGGGATTGAATCGCAAGTCCATGAGCCCCTGCGCCGAGCTGCCGATGAGCAGTATCTTTCCTTCGATTTCTTCTCTGGGAATTTCACCAGCCAGGATTTTCCAGGCCGGGATGCTGCGTTCGGGACGGTGCCGGGTGTAGTGCACCCACATTTCACCGTTGGCAGTCGTCGGCACGGTGATTTCTCCAATGCGGATTTCACCCAGCCCACCGTTGTCGTTATCCCCGGTAAAGTGGTTGATGTGTCCGGCGCTGCGCAGCGTAATGACGGCCGTACCCTGAGCCACCCGCAGCGACTCGCTGGTCAGCGTGCCTATAGTGTCGTCAGCCAGTTGCAGGACCAGGGGCACCCGTCGCACGACGCCATCGCTGTCCGGTACGAAGGTCAGGGCGCCATTGCCCTTGGCGGCGGTTTCCAGCGGCAAAAGCGAGGGGACGGCGCTGGTGAAGGGATGCAGCCAGCGGGTCTGCGATTCGCCCAGGGTGATGAAATTGGCTTTCTTGACGGGCAGCTTCAGCGGACTGTCGCTGTGTGGCGCCTTCTGGTTGCGTTCGACGGCGAACCCAAGGACGGCATCCGCCCGCTTCAGGCTTTTGGCCAGGATCTCGTCGTGGTCGGGCAGGGCGGTCAGATCGGCGCGGAATTTGCCGGTGAGCTGCCACAGGTCGGCGGCAGCTTTCGGCGAGGTCCGGTCGGGTTCGGCAAACATCACATCGAAGCCGATGGAGGCGACCCCGGATTGGGTGAGACGATCGACCAGTTCTGCCATCCGTGAGCGTGGCCAGGGCCACTGGCCGACCCTGGTCAGGCTTTCTTCGTCGATATCGATAATATTGACGGGCGCTTCGCTATAGGTCCGGGGTTTCCAGCGCTGATACTGGTCGAACAGGTTGTTGCGTAAAATCTCCTGCGGGCCGGCCCCGAATACCTCGAGCAGAAGTGAGCCGAACACGGGAATCAGGGGCAGCAGCCATAGCCAACGAGAGGTGTTCTTGTTTTGCATGCTTGGGTTTGCGTGGCTTTGTGACAAATAGACTATATGCCAAAGTGGCTTTGGATTTTGCATTTCTTAAATAAGTGTGTCGCGAGTTTCGAGCCCTGTTTATGATTCCGGGTATCGTGTCGGATCGGACCTGATCTTCTCGGGAAAACAAAAATGAGCAGTTCATCACCCTTGTCTACGCCCACTCTCAGCCCGGCCATGCAGGTCTTGCTGAAGAAGATTGCAGAAAACGTCTCGGCATTTCGCGACCTCAAGATCGACGAGATAGCCGAGGTGTTCAAGTTCGCCGACCGGCAGGTCTTTGAGCCGGAAGCCCTCATCGTTGAAGAAGGCAAGGTCGGCAGTTACATGTACATCCTGATCGGTGGCGAGGCGATAGTCAGCAAGCGCACGGGGCCGGGGACGTCGGCCGAGTTGCGGCGCCTCAAACCGGGGGAGTGTTTTGGTGAGATGAGCGTGGTCGACAACGAGCCGCGCAGCGCTTCGGTGACGGCAGCGACAAACGCTACCCTGGTGCGCCTGAATGCACAGGCCTTGAGCGTTCGGCCGGAAATCGGCGTTCGGATTTATCGCAATATCGCCCGCGGCGCCATTGAAAAATTGCGCGCACTGGAACTGCAGATGAAGGGGCAGTTGGGCACGGTCGTGCCCACCGGGCCGGCGACAGAGAGCGAATAGTGAGGCCTGGGTTCTTCGACATGTCGAGGGTGGGTCAGACCCGATGATCATCGGCACCGCCGGCCATATCGACCATGGCAAGACGACGCTGGTCAAGGCGCTGACCGGGGTCGACTGCGACCGCCTGAAGGAGGAGAAGGCGCGCGGCATTACCGTCGATCTTGGCTACGCCTATACGCCGACCCTCGGTTTCATCGACGTGCCGGGCCATGAAAAGCTGATCCACAACATGCTGGCCGGGGCCACCGGGATCGATTTCGCCCTGCTCGTCATCGCTGCCGACGATGGCCCGATGCCGCAGACGCGCGAACATCTGGAAATCATCGAACTGCTCGGCATCAGGCGAGGGGCGGTAGCGCTGACCAAGATCGACGCGGTAGACGCCGAGCGGGCAGAACAGGCCGCAACGGAAGTGGCCCGGTTGCTCGCCGGCACTGAATTGGCCGATGCGCCCGTCTTCCCCGTGGCTGCCGTGAGTGGGGCAGGTATTGCCCCGCTGCGTGCCTATCTTGAAGCACAAGCCGCAGAACAGGGTGAGCGCCAGTCCGCCGGTGGCTTCCGCCTCGCCATTGACCGTTGCTTCACGCTCTCCGGCGCCGGTACCGTCGTGACCGGGACTGCCTTTGCCGGCACCGTCCAGGCTGGCGACCAATTGTTGCTTTCGCCGCCCAATAAAGCCGTCCGGGTGCGCAGTCTGCGCGTCCAGGATGCCCCGGCCGCATCCGGCCAGGCCGGGCAGCGTATCGCGCTGGCCTTGAGTGGCATCGAAAAGTCCGCCGTCGAACGTGGCCAGTGGATCGTCGCGCCCTCCCTGCACGCCCCGCTTCGTCGTTTCGACGCCAGGGTCCGTGTGCTTTCCGGCCAGCCAGCGCTCAAGCACTGGACGCAGGTGCATCTTCACCTCGGGGCCGAGGATGTCCCGGCCCGCATCGCGCTGCTCGGCGTCGATGAAATCGTGCCGGGGGCTGAACATTGGGCTCAGATGACGCTTGAGCGAGAGATCGGCACATTGGCCGGCGACCGCTTCATCCTGCGCGACGCTTCGGCCCGCCACACGATAGGGGGTGGCATTGTCCTCGACATCTTTCCACCCAGCCGCCGGAAAAGCAGCCCGGAACGCCTCGCCATGCTCGCCGCACTGGCCGACGACAAGCCAGCGACGGCGCTGCAACGGGCCAGTGAACAGCAGACGGCCGGTGTCGACTTGTCCGCATATAGGCAGAACCGTAACCTCGATGCCGTCACGGTGGCCGCCCTGTGTCAGGA
>CAIYYE010000262.1 GCA_903930395.1 uncultured beta proteobacterium | reverse complement strand
CAGTGCCGGCGGGGCATTCAATCTCTCGCTCAAGCCGTCGAACAGCACGCATTACGAAACTGGTCTGAAGGCCTTCCTGGGCAAGGGAAGTCGCCTGGATGTCGCGCTCTTCCAGATCAAGACGGATGACGAGATTGTCGTCTTGTCGAGCACGGGCGGCCGTACGGCCTACCAGAATGCCGGCCCGACGACGCGCCGCGGCCTGGAAGTGGCGCTGGACAGCGTGTGGGCCTACAACCTGAGCAGCCGTATCGCATACACCCTGCTCGATGCGAAATATGATCAGTCCTTCACCTTCACGACGCCCTTCCCGTTTGTAACGAAGACCGTCAATGCCGGCAATCAGTTGCCCGGTACAGCCACCCA
Organism: uncultured beta proteobacterium; assembly: GCA_903930395.1. GTDB lineage: Bacteria > Pseudomonadota > Gammaproteobacteria > Burkholderiales > Rhodocyclaceae > Azonexus. Next base: position 1,485 of record CAIYYE010000262.1, on the reverse strand, counting down.
GTCGCTCTTTGCCGATCTGGCCTGGAAGCATCCGGCCAGCGGCTTCCATGCCGCCGTGGAAGGTGTTGCCCGCAGCCGGGTGTATACCGATGACACCAACGCCGAAGCCGCCCCGGCCTACGCGGTGGCCAACCTGCGCTTCGGGATCGAGCGCAAGTACGGTGGGCTGAATGTGAAGACCTTCCTGCGTTTCGACAACATTTTCGACCGTCAGTACGTTGGCTCGGTCATCGTCGGCGACGGCAACAGCCGCTTCTACGAAGCCGCGCCGGGGCGTACCTGGCTGGCTGGTGTGAGCGCCCGATACAGTTTTTGAGCACCTCCATTCCCCCCGCTCAAGCCCGGCTTTGGCCGGGCTTTTTTGCGTCTGCAGAAACGATGTGCACTGTTTCGTTTTGGCTCAGCGGTGCAGTAATTGTCCAGAAAATGAACGCTTCGATCTTTTCGCCCGACTGCGCCATTGGGCTTGAATAAATCCGGAGATCACTGTGGCGACTTGATTTGCGCCGATTTGTATCGGGATTTTCAAGGGCTGGCACGGGCTTCGCAATAGATAGGGCTGAACACTGCCCGCTGGGATGGGAGGCAGTAGATTCGTGCGGAGCGGGGAAAGCTCCGTGATTCATTCAAACAAGATGATTGAGGAGCATTTCAATGCAGAAGAAACTAATCGCACTGGCCGTCGCAGCCCTTACTTCGGGTGCTGCATTCGCACAAACCAATGTCACCATCTACGGTAACGTCGATATGGGTGTCATGTTCCGCTCAGGCAATAACGGCGCGGTCGCCGCCGGCCAGTCGCAGTACGACCTGCAGAGCGGTGCCTCGATGAGCCACATCGGCTTCAAGGGCGTCGAGGATCTGGGCAACGGCTTGAAAGCCCTGTTCGATCTGCAATATCGCATCAGCCCGGACACCAGCACGGGTCTGGCGACCGCCGGTCACCAGTACGTCGGCCTGACCGGCGGCTTCGGCACGGCAGTCGCCGGCTACCTGGACGGCATCCGTTACGGCATCTACGGCAAGTACAGCCCGTTCGGCAACTACTCGATCGCCAGCCTGACGTCGATGACCACCCAGTATGACCGCGCCGCCAATGCGCTGGCCTACATCTCGCCGTCCTTCTCCGGCTTCACCGTGATCCTGGCCACCGCCACCAACACGCAAGGTGCCGAAGGCACCCTGAACGGCGTTCATACCCCGGCCAAGACCGGCGGCGGCAACACCGGCGACGATCGTCTGCTGTCGGCCAACCTGATTTACGCAAAAGGCCCGCTGAGCATCGATCTCGACTATGAAACGACACGTGCCGTCGGCTATGACAGCGACCGTCTCTACGTCGCCACCGCCGGCGCTTCCTATGACTTCGGCGCAGTCAAGCTGAGCGGCGTCTACGACGTCATCAAGGGCGATGTGAACTCGTTCATCGGCGGCAACGCTGTGGGCCCTCTCATCGGCGTGCCGGCTGGTCAGAAATACGATCGT
>CAIYYE010000261.1 GCA_903930395.1 uncultured beta proteobacterium | reverse complement strand
TCAGCAATTACCAAGACGCGAAGTTTTTGACTCATTTACAGGGGACCTGGCGTGCTTGGCTAATCTTCCGAAAACAGAACTTAGTAGTAATAAGTCCGCGTCGGCATTTCCGACTTGTTTAGCACAACCCCCAGCAAGCTCGCATCGGGTATATGCCGCATGCAGTCCTCAATCTCGCGCTGATTGGACATGCCATTGCCGATCACCAGCAACACGCAATCGATCTTGGGCAGTACGGCAATCGCATCGTCGGCTGCCAGGATGGGCGGCAGGTCAAAGATGACGACGCGTTCGCTGTAGCGTTCGCGCAGGTCGGTGATGATGCTTTCGACGCGCTTGGAAGACAGCACTTCGGATGACTTGGCAACGGGTTTGTTGGTCGGCAGGATGACCAGCCGGGGGATATTCGGGTTGACCATGGCTTCGGCGATATCGATATCGCCGGCCAGCACGTCATTGAGGGACTTTTCGCGTTTGAGGCCCAGGTAGGTCTTGATCTTGGGGCGGCGCAGGTCGAAGTCAACAAGCATGGCGGTGCGCTGGGTCTGGTGCGCGATACTCATGGCCAGGTTGATGGAGACGACGGTTTTGCCGGCCTCGGGGTTGGGCGAGGTGATGGCCAGTGTCCGCCAGCCGTTTTCTTCCATCTTCTGCAGTACCTGGGTACGCAGGATGTCGAACATCCAGCTGGATTGATTGTCCTTGTCGTAGGCCAGAATGCGGTGGTTTTTGAGGTGCTCACGGTCCAGTTCGACGATATCGGTCTGCGAGTAATTGATATCGACAAACTCGCCGGACTCGGCGCCGGTGGTCGCCACGGCTACCGGCGAGCGGTGCGCGGGGGAATCTACCAGGCCTTGCTTGCGGGCCTTTTCAACTGCAACTTTAATGCGTTCCATGGTTTGCCTTTAGCTCAGCCGGGCCAGAAGTTTCATGAGCAGGACATCAAGTGGCAGGTAAAGAAAATGCACAGCCACTAGCGAAGCAACGACAGCGACAGCAAGCCCGATCAGTATCTTCTTGATCAGCGCCTTGCGTTTGCGCTCTTCGGCATCCAGCGAGATATAAGGAATGATGGCCATGGGGCGGCGATTGATGATGGCCTCCAGGGCCTCCACACCGCGCACGCCACCGTACATGCTCTCCAGAACCATGGCCAGACCGGCAGCACCGGCAATGGCAAGGAAGAAGCCCAGCGCGATCATCTTCTTGCGGTTCGGCTTGATCGGTTTGTCGGGCAGGACAGGCGGCTCAAGCATGGAGAAGCGCTCGGCCTTTTTGTCGCCTTCCAGGTTTTCGGAAACCTGGGCGGTCATCTGCTTGGCGCGGATTTCTTCGTATTTCTTCTGCGCATTCTGGTGGTCGCGCATCAGGGTGGATAGCCCGCGCTCGACTTGCGGTGCCTTGATGATGTCTTTTTCAAGCGTGTTCAGGCGCTGGCGCAAGGCACCCTGCTGCTGGCCCAGGGAGGCCACGCGTGATTTGGCCGAGGCCATCTTGGCTTCAACCTTGGCTACCATGAGGTCGCCTGTCGTCCGCACGCCGCCGCCTTCGCTTGCGCCGGCCTTGCTTTCCAGCTGTTCTATCTTGCGTTTGACGGCGCGGACATCGGGGTGGTTTTCGGTGTAGGTGGATGTCAGGCGGGCGTATTCGCTGCGCGCCCTGTCCAGCTCCTGCGCTGGGCTGAGCGCGACGCCGGTGCCCTGCCCTGCGCCTATCCCGGCCTTGGCGCTGGATAGTTCGACATCGAGAAAGCGGAGTTCTTCCTGCGCGGATTTGTAGTCACGCTCCACTTCACGCAGTTCGGATTCGATGCGCTGCATGGCGTTCATGCTGACCGACATGTTCTCCGGCAGCACGTTGCCGTGTTCCTGCTTGTAGGTGGCGATCTGGTTCTCGAGGTTTTCGAGATCGATCTTGAGCTTGTCGGCTTCCTGGGTCAGAAACTCGGTGGTCTGGACGGCCCGCTCGGTACGAACCTTGACGTTTTCGTCGAGGAAGAGCGTGACCAGCTCGTTGGCGGCACGGTGTGCAAGAACAGGATCGCGATGTTCGAAGGAGAGCTTGAAGGCAATCGTCGCGTTGCCCTTGGGCCGGCTGGGCGCACTGGCATTCACATTGAGCAGTTCGATGAGGATGCTGGCACGCATTTCATCGATGAGTTCAGACGGCGTGTATGAGGTGCGGGAATCCTTGAACAAGCCGTATTTGTCGATGATGCGCAGGAGGTTTTCGCGGGTCATCACGCGCTGGCGGATGAC
>CAIYYE010000260.1 GCA_903930395.1 uncultured beta proteobacterium | reverse complement strand
TGTTCAACTGGTTCTGGATGGCGCCGACTGTTCAACTGACCTGCCATTTCGTCTTCCGGCTGGTCATGCCTTATGTGCTCGCCGCCAACGGCTTTCCCAAGAGTGCCGTGGTGGTTGGCTGCAACGAGCTGGGACGCCACCTGGCGGCCGAGATCGGTACGCACCCGATGCAGGGCATCAAGCTGAGCGGCTACTTTGACGATCGCACTGTCGAACGTCTGGACCTCGGCGATAGCCGTCTGATCGGCCGTTTTGCCGACGTCGCCGACTACGTCAAGGCCAACAAGGTCGATCTGATCTATCTGGCCTTGCCGATGGCGACGCAGCCCCGAATTCTTTCCTTGCTCGAGTCGCTGAACGACACGACGGCGTCGGTGTATTTCGTGCCGGATATTTTCGTGACGGACCTGATCCAGGCGCGTCTCGATGCCGTGGGCAGGATGCCGGTGGTGGCTGTTTGCGATTCGCCATTTTCCGGTCTCGACGGCATCGGCAAGCGGCTGAGCGACATCGTGCTGTCCTTGTTGATCCTCACACTGATCCTGCCTGTCCTTGTGGTTGTCGCCATCATGGTCAAGCTCAGCTCGCCGGGGCCGATCATTTTCAAGCAACGGCGCTATGGGCTCGATGGCGAGGAGATCATCGTCTACAAATTCCGCTCGATGACGGTTTGCGAGGATGGCCAGAATGTCGCCCAGGCGCGCAAGGGCGATGCCCGGGTGACACGCCTCGGGGCAATTCTTCGCCGGACATCGCTCGATGAGCTGCCGCAGTTTGTGAACGTTTTGCAGGGACGCATGAGCATCGTCGGTCCCCGGCCGCATGCGGTGGCGCACAACGAGATGTATCGCAAGCTGATCAAGGGTTACATGGTCCGCCACAAGGTCAAGCCGGGCATTACCGGCTGGGCCCAGATCAATGGTTATCGCGGCGAGACGGAGACCCTGGACAAGATGCAGGCCCGTATCGACTACGATCTTGAATACCTGCGCAACTGGTCGCTGGGCCTCGATATTTACATCGTTTTCCGCACCGCGCTGCTTGTCTTCAAGGACGCGAGCGCCTATTAGGGCTATGTCGGCACGGCGCTTGGCTGGTATTTTCGTCAAGCCGCCTGAATGGTGACGCGGTCTTTTATAATGCATCCATTAAGTCTTCCACGAACGGCAATCAGGCGCCGGCCCTGGACCCTCTTGTGCATCGGCAGCCCCGTCTTGTTCGGGGGGAGGCCTGGTCAAAGCAGTCAATGAATCACGATCCCCATGAAATTCTTGGCGTTTCGCCCGGCACGACGCCGGCCGAGCTGAAGCGCGTCTATCGGCGGCTGGCCATGCGCTGGCATCCGGATCGCAGCGACCATCCGCAGGCGACCGAACGTTTCAAGGCGATCAACGCAGCCTACGAGCAATTGCTGGCTGTTGATACGCCTGACGATGCCGAGGCTGAAACGGCCCCGGCCGAGCCGACGGAGAGCGTGGCGAGGGCGGCTGATATCCGGCTCAACCTTGAGGTCAGCCTTGAAGAAGCTGCTGCCGGTTGTCGTCAGACCATCCATTACACGCGCGGCAATGCCTGCCCGACCTGCGATGGGAGCGGCGAGCATGGCATGACCAAGACGCGTTTCTGTGGTGGCTGTCATGGCAGTGGCCGGGTGCACGATGCCAAGCGCAAGCTGGTGCCTTGCGAGGACTGTGGCGGGCGGGGATTTTTTAGCGAGCGCATATGTCCCGATTGTGGCGGAAGCGGTCGTGAGCTGGCTGATGTCAGCCTGGAAATCCGCGTGCCGCACGGTATGCTGCCCGGCGACGACCTGCGCCTGGCCGGCCAGGGTGAGCCGGGTGATGATGAACTGGCGCCCGGCGATCTTTACCTGACGCTGAACATCCGTTCGCATCCGCTCTACCAGTTGCGCGGCCGCGACCTGCATTTCGCCATGCCGGTCAGTGCGCTGGCGATGATTGCCGGCAGTGACATCGAAATACCTTCGCTGGCAGGGATTTTCAGCCATTTTCTGGAGGCCGGCCCGGCCGGGCGTCGCGAGTTGCGCCTCGTCGGCAAGGGATTTCCGGGCCGCGGCAAGAAGCAGGCCGGCGATCTGGTGGTCGAGGTGACCCCGGTCTTTCCGCGCCAGCTCAATGCCCGACAGCGCAAGCTGTTGTTACAGGCCAATGCCGCACTGCTCGACGATGCGGCCGAGGCGCTGCCGGAAATCGCTGCCTGGCGAGCTGCTTATAAGGTGGATTGAGCAGCCCTCAGGGCTGCGGCTGCGGTTCGAAACTGAAGCGTCTTTTTACGTCTTCCGCAGCAATTGACCGGAGCGGCCGGTCTTGCCAGAAAACGTCGCCAGACCCGGCTTCCATCAGCTTGATGAGGGCGTCGTCGGCCACTGCCTGGCCATGGCCATCACGGCATTCGGCGAGAAATTGGGCAAGATCACGGTCATTGAGCAGACCGATACCCAGACTGGATTCGAGCAGGATACTGCCTTCTTCGTCGAGGTAGATGGCCTTGATGTCACCGGCTGCTTCGCCGGTGTGGCTGACAAAGCTGTCGCCGTCGCGCCGGAAAACCCATGGGGTGTAGGCCAGTGCCACGAAGACGCGTTGCGGGCCGTTTTGCAGAAACCAGCAGCCTGATTCATCACAGCCGTATTGCCGGTTGATGAATTGAATCAGGCCGCTGTGCGTGACACGTTCTCCCTGCAATCGCCAGTCGCCCCGCCGGTCGAGCGACAACCAGTCGTAACAGGCGGGGACATTGGGCCATTTGGCGATGGCAGAGAGATCAATGGCCATCAGTCTTCGTACGCTTCCATCGGCGGGCAGGCGCAGTTCAGGTTGCGGTCGCCATAGACATCGTCGATGCGATTGACGCTCGGCCAGAACTTGTTGGCCGCCACCCACGGTAGCGGGAAAACGGCCTGTTCGCGGCTGTATGGGTGTTTCCAGTCGCCGTCGATAACGTCCGCCTGCGAATGCGGGGCATTCTTGAGCGGATTGTTGTCGGCCGTCCACACGCCGTTCTCGATCTGGCGGATTTCTTCGCGAATGGCGATGAGGGCCGCGATGAAGCGGTCCAGTTCGGCCTTCGATTCGGATTCCGTCGGCTCGACCATGATCGTGCCGGCGACCGGGAAGGACACCGTCGGCGCATGGAAACCGTAGTCCATCAGGCGTTTGGCGATGTCGATCTCGGCGATGCCGGTGGCGGCCTTGATCGGGCGGATATCGAGAATGCACTCGTGGGCGACGCGGCCGTTCTTGCCGACGTAGAGCACGGGGTAGTGCGCGTCGAGCTGGCGGGCGACGTAGTTGGCGTTGAGGATGGCCACTTGCGTCACCTTCTTGACACCGGCGCCGCCGAGCATGGCGAGGTACATCCACGAAATGGTCAGGATCGATGCCGAGCCGAATGGTGCAGCCGAGACAGCACCCTGGCCGGCATTGACGCGATCGGCCGGGCCGGTCGCGGCGACGGCGTGGTCGGCCATGAACGGTGCGAGATGTGCCTTGAGGCCGATCGGGCCCATGCCCGGTCCGCCGCCGCCGTGCGGGATGGCGAAGGTTTTGTGCAGGTTCATGTGGCTGACGTCGGCACCGATGAAGCCGGGCGCGGTCAGGCCAACCTGGGCGTTGAGGTTGGCGCCATCCATGTACACCTGGCCGCCGTTGGCATGAACGATGGCGCAAATGTCACGCACCGCTTCCTCGAAGACGCCGTGCGTCGACGGGTAGGTGATCATCA